>CAYZFL010000116.1:0-7854 GCA_964477785.1 uncultured Bacteroides sp. | reverse complement strand
CGCCTCCGTCCCGGATGGGTACAAAGAGCCCAACAGCACCGGAAGCAATAATATGGATATTTTCGTAATTCTCATAGTGCTATGTGATGTTAGGTGTAATAATTTGAAAATTTAATACCGCATAAGTTGTTTTATACGATTTTGGCCAAATTTAGCAATTATTATTACAATTCCCAAACTACAAATCCCCTTTTTAACTAAATATAACAATTATGGCTATCCGGCGAAGGTAAACTCGACCACCTTCCACTCTCACACGCGAGAAGTGCCGGAAAGTACCGGCCTACTTTCCATTTCTGAAAGTGGAAAGTTACTACCCTCGTCACAAATTATTATCAAATGCCAAATTCATCTACAAATCAGACGTCTGCAATGGCACGCGTAACTTACCGATTTTCGCCCGGCAGACAGGCAAACATCTGCCCGAGGTGGCGCGACCGCGAGAGTTCATGCCGGTATCAGACATTTTGCAGGCTATGTTTACAGCGTTTTTGAGAGGATGTAGGTGATGGTCTGGCCCTGGTCGGTTATCCAAGACCAGCGCATGTGCTCCGAGCCGTATTTCTCTATCGTGAGGGTGTAGACCCGGGGCTCCGACATGTAAATCCAGGTTGGTGTGGGATAATGCTCGTGGTTGTCGTCGTGGTTGTCGAAGTTGAGCGTCAGCGTCTTGTCTTTGTGCGACCACATGCCAATGCAGTCGCGTATAATGGTGTGTGATCCGGGGCCGGTGGCCTGAAATACCATCACATTGTCGGCCATGAAGGCGAAGTATGAGTCGCAGTGATAGTTGGGGTCGGCCTGACCGTCGATAAGAATCTCATCAATCCACCAGAATCCGAACCAGGGGCCGATATGCCCCTTGTTCTGAGTACATGAAGTTGAAAACATTGCACCCGAAGCGATTACAGCGGCCAGCATAAACATGGCGAAGCCTTTGGCAATGGAGCGCAGACGTTTTGTATGTGAAAGTGTTTTGTCTGTATATTTAGCATTCATTTCTGTCATAAACGATGGAATAAAGTATTTTGGAGGAAAGAGTAAGTGAAGTCGCGGGGCTTAGTGCCTGAGCGAAGCAATGCCGGCAGTGTAGCTCACGGAGAGCAGGGCGCCGAAATTGTTGCCGCGCAGACCTCCATGGTCGAAAGCGAGGGCTCCCTTTATTTTCAGCCCTTTCAGCAGGCGGCGGGCATTCCAGGCCAGTTCGCCGAAGGCAGATCCGTTGCGCAGGGGATGGCGCAGAATCCATGAGCCGCCGCCGTAAGCTTTCTGATACATCACTTTAATGCGGTAGCTGAGCTCGCCGGGGAGTATGTCGCCTCGGATTGCGAAATGGAATCCTCGTGTGCGGTTGTAAATAAATTCGTTGGAGCCGTCCTTGTTATAAAATGGCGACATGATGAAAGGTGTGCCTATCGACATGCCGTAATAGGCGTAAGGACCGTAATAGCCGTTGTTGTAATAGTTGTCGCTGCCTCCGCAGTCGGTCTGTATGGTGCTTCCGGGGGTTGTGGGTTTTGAGAAATGGAAAGGTCCGCTCTGGTTTGTGAAGTCGAGGTATTCCACGGCCACGCCCTTGATCCAGGGGAAGGATGCGGGTTTGAATTCGAGGCCCCAGAGACCGTCCCAGCCGTTTAGTTTGCCCACTCCGCTGCCGTCTTCGAAGAGCCATTCGAAGTAGCCGGAGAGCTCATGGCCGCCATGGAAGCGGTAGCGTGCGCGGAAGTCCCAGCTGCCTACGGTGTTGCCTTCGTAATAATCGTCGCCGTTGCCCTCGATGGGAATGAGCATCTTGAAGAAATTCTTGGCCTTGAAGCCACGACGGTTTACCTCTACGATTTTACCGTTTCTGTAAAGTTTTGAGGTGCCGTCGAACATGCCTCCGGCCTGCATGCCGAAAGTGACTGAGAACGGCTCGGTGGGTTTGGTGCGGAAGTGGAGGTATTTGTAAGTGAAATATGTATAAGGGTTATATATGCCGCCTCTGTGGTTGAACATATCGTCCTGATAGCCGCCGTCCATCGTGCGGCCGTAAGCTATCGAACCCATGATCTGCATCCAGTCTTTGGTGAAGGGAATGTTCTGAAAATCTATGAACCCGGCTTCTACTGTGGGTATAGGTCTGATATTTATACCGTAAACGAGGTCGCCGGAAGACAGGTCTTCGTCTACTATCACCGAGCGGTGGGTCTTCATGCCTGCGGTGAGCGAGAGCGAGCGGTATTTGAGCGAGCCGTAAAGCTGCTGCAGCCTTACCGCTCCCGGTCGCCATGAACTCCGGCCGGTGAGGCCTTCGCCTTCTATAAAGCGCGCGTATGTCATATCGTGGAACCAGCCGCCCAGGATTTCGGTACCGAATCCGTAGCTGAACCTCGCAGTGCTGTCGATGTCTTTCCACAGCTTCACGCCGAGATAGTCGGACGATTTCATATTGTCGCGGCTTTCGCTCAGCGAGCCTATGAAATAAGGAGCGAAGTCACCCGAAGAGCCCTGGCTCGTAGCCGAAAGCTCCATGTTGAGCGGCTTTTCGGCAAGGACGGAGGGGACGCCGAGAGCAAGCGAAATGAGCGGGACAATAATCCCCGGGCTTTTTATATGACCTGAGATATTCGTGGCTATTTTTTTAATTGAGAGAGTGTACATATATGCTTAACAATGTTTTGGGCATCAAAGTTAGTCATTATTGGTGAGAAAGTGTACCTCGACAGTCGATTTTGTTAAAATCCGGGACAAAAGAGATAAGAAAAGTCCCGCGACGCTCACGCGCAACGGGACTGACCATTATTTATGAAACTTTAAAATTCTTATTTCAGGTTGGGGTTGATTTCAGCCCATTTTTCAACGGGAGGAATAGCGCCGAGTCTGATAACCTCGTCGCGCATCTTGCAGAGGTGCTCGTAGCTCTGCAAGAGAGCGTTGAACTCATCTGCGCTGCCGGTGAAGGGCTTTGTGTAGACGCCGTCCTCGGTGATAACTGAGGGCATAGCCATCATCACGTGGTTGAAGCGTGCGGTGTCGGCGTAAGCGCCTGCGGGATATTCGAAGGGTTCGCCGCCCATTGCAGCCTCGATCATCTTTACGGAGAGGTATGCGGGGCTCTGGAATGAGCTGCGGCGACGGAGCTCGATAATCTTGGCGCCGCCCTGGGTTACTTCTTTCTGCATTACGGTCCACTCTTCCATGCTCAGTCCCTTGCCGTTGCAGGTAGCCTTGCCGGCGATGATGTCGGTGAGCTTGATGCCGTCGACTGTGGTGGGAGTCGAGAATACGGCCATTTTTTCGCCGTGACCGCCGTAAGTGTATGCGTTTTTGATGAGGCTCTGGCTGATGCCGAAGTGGAGGGCGAGAGCTTCTTTGAGACGTGTGGAGTCGAGAGCTGCGAGAGTGGCAACCTGGTTGGGCTTCAGACCGCTGTGGATAAGAGCGACAAGGCCGGTGATGTCTGCGGGGTTGAAGATAACTACGAGGAACTTGGCGTCGGGGCAGTATTTCTTGATGTTTTCGCCGAGTTCTTCGGCTGCTTTGGAGTTGCCTACGAGGAGGTCCTCACGGGTCATGCCCTCCTTGCGGGGAGCACCGCCCGAAGAGATGATATATTTTGCATCCTTGAATGCCTCGGCGGGGTCGGTGGTGCTGGTGATGTTGGCATCGTCGAAGCCGCACTGACGCATTTCTTTAGCAACGCCTTCCGCGCTGAATACGTCATAAAGGCAGATATTGGGAGAAAGTTTCAGCATCAGGGCTGTCTGGGCCATATTGCTGCCGATCATGCCGGCTGCGCCCACGATAAGGAGCTTTTCGTTAGTCAGGTAATTCATAATGTTTGTTTTTATATGGTAGTTTGGTAAAATTTCACGTTATTGCGGCCTCAGGCCTCTGATGTTAAACGCCGGTGCCGACGATTCGTTGCAATCTTTTGTTTAAGATTTGTGAAAACCTTGCCCGGCCTCGAGGCTCATACCGTTGCGCAAATTTAGTGAATTATTTTAAATCGGTGAACAGATTAATGAAATAATTCCCGAATAATTAAAATAAATTTTTCTTTTCGGGCAGAATGCGCCGGCTGGTAACTGTCGGATTATCCTAAATAAATTTTTTGACAGATGTTCTTGTAACTTTACGGAAATTTCCTTAAATTTGCCACAAGAAACAAACCTATTTCTGCATTTCCGTCGGAATAAGCACCCGCCGGTAAAGATCGAATAAGACTTTATTTTAGTCTAATATATAAAAACGTCACAAACTGTTATGCTCACAAAACTAAGTCATTGGTATTTCGCCAGGAAGTCGTTACCTCTGTGGGCGATTTTCATTCTTGACTGTCTGATTGTGCTTATATCGGACATTGCCGTGTTTGCGTTCAACGAAGGCGTGACTTATACGGCCAATAATTTCACACCCGTGATGGGCACATTCGCTTTTTATCTCATTTTCTACATCATAGGCTTCCGCCTGTTCCGCACTTATTGCGGAGTGATACGCTTCTCGTCGTTTGTCGACCTCCAGCGTGTAGGCTTCGCAATGCTTATTGGCCTGGCCATCATCCTGGTCATCAAGTATATCTGCGGTTCCTCGACCATTCTGTTCGAGATTCGCACCCGCGACCTCGTGCTGGCCGCCCTGCTGGCCACAGCCCTTATGTGGGGCATGAGGGTCGCCGTAAAGACACTTTACGACCTGGCATACCGCCGCGGTAAAGCCGAGCCGATTTTTATCTATGGCGTTCGTCAGGGCGGCGTGGGTCTCGCAAAAAGCATCCGCAACAGCGAGGACACGCCTTATACAATCGCCGGTTTCGTTTCAGACGGTTCCGACATGGCCGGCCGCTATCTTATGGGCGCCAAGGTTTATATCAACAATGACCATATCGGCGAGGACATACGCAAGGCCGGAGCCTCGACCATTTTCGTCTCTCCCCTTAAGAAAGACGCTATACGCAACAACGAGCGCATGGTCGAAAGCCTTATCAAAAGCGGCATCAGCATACGCATGACTCCGGACTCCCAGAACTGGGACGGCAAGAGCGATATCGACCACACCCAGCTCAAGGAGGTGGATATCGTAGACCTTCTTCCCCGCGAGAAAATCGACATCGACCTCAACAACGTAGAGCAACAGCTCAAAGGCAAGAAGATTCTGATCACCGGCGCCGCCGGCAGTATCGGAAGCGAGATCGTAAGGCAGGTAGCCGTCTTCGGCCCCTCGAATCTCATTCTCATAGACCAGGCCGAGACTCCCCTCCACGACATAAGACTCTATATGGCCGCCAACTGGCCCGATATCCAGGCAGAGACCATCGTGAGCGACATCTGTGTCAAGCACCGCATGGAGGAGATTTTCGCATACTACAGACCCGACTATGTTTTCCACGCCGCGGCTTACAAGCATGTGCCAATGATGGAGGACAATCCCGGCGAGAGTGTCCGCAACAATGTGGAGGGCACAAAGGTGATTGCCGACCTGTCGGTAAAATACGGCGCGACGAAGTTTGTGATGGTCTCCACCGACAAGGCAGTGAATCCCACCAACGTGATGGGCTGTTCGAAAAGAATCTGCGAGATTTATGTGCAGAGCCTCGACAAGGCCGAGAAGGACGGTATGGTAAAAGGCCACACACAGTTTGTCACAACCCGCTTCGGCAACGTGCTCGGCAGCAACGGCTCGGTGATTCCGCTTTTTAAGGAGCAGATTAAGAAAGGCGGTCCGGTGACTGTCACCCACAAGGACATCATCCGCTATTTCATGCTCATTCCAGAGGCTTGCAAGCTTGTGCTCGAAGCCGGCACAATGGGCAACGGCGGCGAGATTTTCTGCTTCGACATGGGCAAGCCGGTCAAGATAGTCGACCTTGCCGAGCGCATGATTCGTCTCAGCGGCGCCAAGAACGTAGAAATCAAGTTCACCGGCCTGCGCGACGGCGAAAAGCTCTATGAAGAGCTCCTCAGCGAGGCCGAGACCACAAAGCCCACATTCCATCCCAAAATCAAGATCGCCACGGTGCGCGAGTATGACTATGACAAAGCCTCGGCGAAAATCGACGAACTCATAGGCGAAAGCTTCGAGGATGATATGGAGGTGGTTAAGAAGATGAAGGAACTCGTGCCCGAGTTTAAGTCGCGCCACTCAAAATACGAGGCGCTCGATTGAATACCGGAATATCCGATTCCTCTATATAATTTATATTCCCTGCCCGATTTCAAATTTTCAGGCGGGGATTTTTTGTCTTTGTGATTTTCATAGCATATTCTCATTTTTTCAGGATTTATTTTTGCAGTGAATTCAAATTCGCTAATATTTAAATTTTGTAAGGATGAGAAAAATCGACATGATCGTGGTGCACTGCACCGCTACAAAGGAATGTCGCGATGTGAGCGCGGCAGAAATCGACATCTGGCATCGTCAGCGCGGATTCCTTATGCCGGCCAACCAGCCCGGTACACTCCGCTCCATAGGCTATCACTATGTCATAAGGCTTGACGGCAGCATAGAGGCCGGCAGACCCGAAGAGGCAGTGGGCGCCCATTGCCGCGGATATAATTCCCGCTCGATAGGGATAGTCTACGCCGGAGGTCTCGACAGTCACGGAAGACCTAAGGATACGCGTACTGCGGCACAGAAGGCGGCTATGCTGAAACTTATCGCAGAGTTGCTGAGAAAATATCCCGGAGCAAGCGTTCATGGTCATCGCGAGTTTGCCGCAAAGGCCTGCCCCTGCTTCGATGCCCGGAGTGAATATTCAGGTCTTGAAAAGGCTGAGGTGAAATCTCAAAGTATTGTCGAGGGACCGAAGCCGTCCGGGTTGTCGGGTAATAAGATTGGGAAAGGCAAACACGGAGCCTGTGCCATTGTTTTAGCCCTCGCCGGAAGCCTCTTCCTCGGCTCATGCCGTAGCCATAAGGAGCAGTCGGCAAATATCGATATTGCAAAGACAGAAATATCTAAAGGTGCCTTTACGCGAGACCTTGATAAGTATAGCCTGCGCGAAGTCACAGCCGACAGTATTATAATCGAAGATCTTTTTCTGAGGATGCCGGGCGACAGTCTCAAAGAGAAATTCATTAAGATGGAACACCCTGCCGACAACCCAGGACTGATATCAAAAAGAGTGAAAATCTACAGGCCGACCCTAACAGACTTGAGCAAACAAAAAGTCCACACAGATAGCACTTCTGCCGATTCAGTCTCAGAAGTCGCCCAAACAGCAGAGAAGCAAATCATCCGCCCGGCAAGCCCCGGGCTATTCCAGCGGCTTCTTCCCGCCGTCGTGGTTTTATTGACAACTCTCCTGCTTTTCCTGCATCGGCGAAAAAGGAATAAGTAGGGTTAGAGCCGAAAAATACTCATCTGGCTTATACTCAGATTTATTCTATCTCCTCGGCGGCTCTTGCCCAGGAAGATAATCGGTAGCTTCTGAAGGAGAAAACCCGTTACAATTTGTAACGGATTGAAGTAAGTTATCGGAATGTGAAAACTAACACGGGCGGGTCAACGTTTGGATGACCCGCCCGTGTTTAATTATAAGATTATTCTGCCGCGTGACTTTATTCTTTTTCTGCGTCGCGGGCTGCGAATTCCATGAGGTATGCCTTGATAAAGCCGTCGAGGTCGCCGTCCATCACTCCGTTCACATCGGCTGTCTGATAGCCTGTGCGGTGGTCCTTGACACGGCGGTCGTCGAATACGTATGAGCGTATCTGCGAACCCCATTCGATTTTCATCTTGCCGGCCTCGATTTTTGCCTGCTCCTCCATACGGTGCTTGAGCTCTTTGTCGTAGAGTATGGAGCGGAGCTGACGGAGGGCGTTCTCCTTGTTCTTGGGCTGGTCGCGGGTCTCGGTGTTCTCGATAAGGATC
>CAYZFL010000115.1:0-7857 GCA_964477785.1 uncultured Bacteroides sp. | reverse complement strand
TAGGTGACAGCCCTAATTTTTCAATCGCTCAAAAAAATTTAGCGGACAGTAATAAATTTTTTAGAATTTTACGCCACCGCCGATGAAGCCGGAGTGGGTGATGTAGTTTGTTCGGTCGGAGGCGCCCCAATGATTTACCGGGCTACCGGAGTAAAGGCTAAAGTTGGAGATGCCGTAGCCTATGGTGAAGATAAATCGCTCATGCTGAATATTTATGCCGCATTTAAAATCCCATCTCGCCCACTTTGCATCATGGCTTCCCGAAGCACCCGGCGACAACACTATTCCGGGCTCGGCAAAAAGATAAAAACCGGCGTCATGCCTTTTCAGATAAGCTATACGGGGACTGCGTAGAACAATCGCCGGATTGAACTTAAATCTGGTGGTATAATCGTTATCAATTTCTTCCTCGTCCAAATAGTCGGCGAGTTCCCATATTTCACTGGCAAAGCCGAGTCCCATTTTCAGACCTACGTATTGGACAGGAAAATATGTGAACTTGACGTCAAAGCCAAAGCCATCGTTGTTGAGGCCTATTGTGCTCCCGCCTTCCCAGTGCTTTATGCCGTCGTCAGTCACGAGCGACTGGCTCTTCACGGTAAAGGGAAAGAGCAGCAGGGCAAGAAATATGAAGCGGCAGTGAGGCATAAGAGTGAATTTCAGTCGATTTTACGTCCGAAGTAATAAGTATTCCAGGTGTCTTTGGCATAACCGTCGTGAAGCACCCTGAAACTGTCGGGAGAAGCGCCTGCAATTTTCTTGCCGTCGAAATAGACGTTCCAGGTATCTTTTGCATACCAGCCGGACAGGACGATGAAACTGTCGGACGATGCGCCGCTGATTTTCTCGCCGTTGTAATACACATTCCATGTATCTTTAGCGTATCCGTAGCCAAGGACTTTAAAAGACTCGGCCGACGCGCCATTTATCTTCTCTCCGCAGTAATATACGGTCCAAGTATCTTTTGCATATCCGTCATGCAAAATCCGGAAACTTGAAACGGTTGCTCCGTCGATACGGCGCCCTTCAAAGAAAACCATATCATCGGTGATGAAATAAGGCGAATGACGATGACGGTACTCCTGACGGAACTGGTCGTGACGGCAGTGACCCTCGTGGCGCCCCTGAGCCGAAGCACAAGTGCCGCAGAGGGCAATCGTCAATATCATTAATAAAAAAGTCTGTCTCATATCTTTTTTAAGTTTAGACTAAACGGAAAGACAAAAGTCAAATCGCAGGCGATTAAATTTAGTTTTCGTAAATGGCCATAAATTACTATATTTGTCGCATGAACAGGTGTCAACGGATGATATCATCTTCAGGCTCCACCTTCGCTCTTCTTGTGGATGACGTGGAATTTGAAGGCACCGACTGGGTACCGGAGTCTTACGCCATCTGGCGCGACGGTGAAAAGGTGGCATCGGTTAAAGCCGGACAGAATTCATGGACCGATGTTTCGGGAAATGAGAACTCAAACTACTCTGTTTCCGTCCGTTATGAAGGAGGCTCCTGCTCGAGACTTTCAAATGAAGTAAGCGCAAAATCCGGAATCAACGATATCGATATCGACAACGCGTCAGTATTCAGGGTTTACAATCTTCAGGGCGTAAAAGTGGCTGCATCCAAAGAAGAGTATGATACACTGCCTGCAGGTCTGTATATCGTCAACGGCGAAAAACGCATCAAGCGATAAGAATCCAAAACTCTCATATTAATTACATTATGACCGGAATTCCAATAAACGGGACTCCGGTCATTGTTGATAATTATCAGCTACTTCTATATTAAAAAATATTTCGTTAAATTTGTAACGGGAAGACAGTTATTGTGTCTTATATATAACAGTCACCTGAAATCAAGATACCAGAATGAAAAAGATTATCATAACAGCTTTGGCAGCAATATTTTGCATCTGTGTCGGTTACGCCAAAGATTTCGTAATAAAATCACCAGGCTATTTCAAAGAACCGATACGCGACGGCCAAATGCTTTTTCCCGACAGTCTCGTTTTTTCTTCCGACGCCGAAGAAATCAATATTCCTGACATGGGCATGTTCGGCCGTCTGGGAGACTATGGTAATTTCCCGAATCTCAAGAAAATAACTTTCGGCAATATCGATTATCTTCCCGGCGGTCTACTCGAAATATGCCCAGTCTCGAGAACGTAACTTTTGAAAGTGTCGTGGTGGATTTCGGTCTTGATTTTGGTGAGTCAAGCAAGTGTCCGAAACTCAAAGGCATTACAAACAAGGGCGCATTCCTTAAAGTTTACAATGACAGTCTTACGCCTCCGGCATCAATCAAACAGCTGAAGGGCAATCCAAAGCTGATTGCCGACTTGGAACGGGTGGCAAGATGGGAGTCGGAAGTCTTGCGGGCCAAAAAATCCGGGTGGATGCGTAAATGTGAATACCATTCGGCCAAAATACTCCAGCCGATTTTGACTGAATTAGGCAGTCCGGAAGCCGAAAGGCTGAAGAGTGCGATGGAATATGCATGGAGTCTTGGCGACGATGTGAAGAGCGAACTCGACATCCTTAAAGAGGCCCCGGCATATGCTCCTGATTCGGCTATGGAACTTGAATTCAGCTATACTCAGCCTTCCGACAGCCTGCTTACATTGTCGCGCAATCGCTTCAATCTGGACAGTATAGCCGGAAATGGAGACGATATAAGCAGGATAAAGAATCTGCTTTATTGGGTTCACAACAATATAACTCATGACGGAAACAACGGTCTTGCGCCAGGCGAGCGCAATCTGCGCAATACATACGACAGCGCGAGACGCGACAGCTGCGGCTATAACTGCCGGGCACTTGCCATCTGCCTTACAGAAGCCCTGCTTGCCGAGGGTATTCCTGCAAGATACATCACCTGTCTGCCCAAGGCATGGGATACCGACAACGACTGCCATGTGATATGCGTGGCTTGGAGCGAATCATTAGGCAAGTGGATTTGGGTCGACCCAACGTTCGCGGCTTATGTGACGGACGAGAACGGGCTTTTGCTTCACCCGGGAGAAGTGCGCTACAGACTGCAACATGACCTGCCGCTGATACTGAACAAAGACGCCAACTGGAACAATAGGTTTATCGAAACAAAAGAACAGTATCTCAACTATTATATGGCCAAGAATCTTTATATTCTGCAGGCCAATACGATAAATCAGGCAGAACCTGAAGGTAAGAGCACACATCATCAGGGAAAACATGTGGCCCTCGTGCCTCAGGGAGTGAAATATCCCAATACAGACCTTTCAGTCACCGATGAAGAATGGTTCTGGCAAGCGCCTGGGAAGTGATTACTGGAATTTATTGTCGAGGCATGTGATTACAAGATGTATTATTAGTGCATGAGAAGTACGGTATAAGTTATAGTAAATGTTAAACAATGTCAAATGCCGGATTTTTATGTTCCGAAATTATGTTGTAAAACATATTTTTTTGTAATTTTGCATCAGTTTTTCATGGTATTAGATTTAAGGTAAGAAGATTATTCGTCGTGATGACGGATAATTTTTTTATTACCCTTTCTGATACAATCATTTAGCGATTATAATGCGGACTCTTGAAGCTCATATTTAAGCTTTTATCTTTATCCTGACAAAATTTCGCCGTAGTCCAAGCCGAAATTTAAAGGAGTTTTATCATTTCAAGGCATTTAAGAGAATCTTGTGGCTTAGAAATTTTGTTTATAACTTTGTAGATTAAATTTACCTCATGGATTTCACCTTACATTCCCAATATCAGCCCACGGGCGACCAGCCTCAGGCCATCGCCAAGATTGTCGAGGGCGTGAAACAGCACCTTCCTGCCCAGACCCTGCTCGGTGTCACGGGGTCCGGCAAGACATTCACTATGGCAAACGTAATCAAGGAAGTAAAGAAGCCTACCCTGATTCTAAGCCATAACAAAACGCTTGCCGCCCAGCTTTACGGCGAGTTCAAGCAGTTTTTTCCCGAAAACGCCGTGGAATATTTCGTATCATATTACGATTATTACCAGCCCGAAGCATACATCCCCTCGGCTGACAAATATATCGAAAAAGACCTTATGGTCAACGATGAAATCGACCGTCTGCGTCTTGCCACCACATCCGCTCTCCTATCAGGACGCCGCGATGTCGTTGTGGTTTCGTCGGTGAGCTGCCTCTATGGCATCGGCAACCCTGAGGATTTCCATGCCAACGTTGTAGAAATACATACAGGCCAGAAGATTGCCAGAAACGCATTTTTGAGAAGCCTTGTCTCCTCGCTTTACTCACGCGACGAGACGGAGCTGAAACGAGGCACATTCCGCGTCAAGGGCGACACGGTCGACATACGCCTCGCCTACGAGGATATTGTGCTTCGCGTAGTGTTCTGGGGAGACGAGATTGAATCTATAGCAACCTATCACACCGAGGGCCAGTCGCTTGGCAAGCATGACGTTTTCAAGATTTATCCCGCCAACATATTCGTAACCTCTCCCTTGCGTCAGGCATCGGCGATAACCCAGATACAGCTCGACCTCGGCAAGGAAGTAGAGTATTTCAACCGCGAAGGCAAGGAACTCGAAGCCAAACGTCTCTATGAGCGTGTTACTTACGATGTTGAGATGATCAAGGAAGTGGGCTACTGTTCGGGTATCGAAAATTATTCAAGATATTTCGACGGGCGCCGCGAAGGCGAGAGGCCTTTCTGTCTGCTTGACTATTTCCCTAAGGATTTCCTGCTCATCATTGACGAAAGCCATGTGACCCTGCCTCAAGTAAGGGCCATGTACGGCGGAGACCGCTCGCGCAAGGAGAATCTGGTAAACTATGGATTCCGTCTGCCGGCCGCCCTCGACAACCGCCCGCTACGATTCGAGGAATTCGAGCGTCTTACGCCACAGACACTTTATGTAAGCGCAACGCCAGGCGATTACGAACTCATGCGCAGCGAAGGTGTGGTTGTGGAGCAGGTGATACGCCCCACAGGTCTGCTCGACCCGCTCATAAAGGTAAGACCGTCGGCAGGACAGGTCGACGACCTTATGGAGGAAATACGCGAGCGCACGGCCAAGAACGAGCGCACACTCGTCACAACCCTCACCAAGCGCATGGCCGAGGAGCTCAACGACTATTTCACCAAACTCGGCATAAAGTCATGTTATATCCACTCAGACGTGGAGACCATGGACCGCATCAAAATTCTCGACGACCTCCGTGCAGGCGTATATGACGTGCTGATTGGCGTAAACCTGCTTAGGGAAGGCCTCGACCTCCCCGAGGTATCGCTCGTGGCCATACTTGACGCCGACAAAGAAGGCTTCCTGCGCAACCACCGATCGCTGACGCAGACCGTAGGACGTGCGGCACGAAATCTTAGTGGTATGGTGATAATGTATGCCGACAAGATAACCGACTCGATGCAAAAAACCATAGACGAGACTGAACGCCGAAGGTCAATCCAGCTTAAATACAACGAGGAGCATGGCATAACTCCACAGGCCATTGTCAAGGCACGTATGGCTATCATCGGTAAAGAGGCCGATGAAGAAGATTTCATGCCGGCACCCGACAAAAAGCCGCTTACCCCGAAACAGAAACGCGAGCGCCGCGAACATCAGCCCGCAGCAAAGAAGGCTTATTATTCCGAAGAATATTCAAATTCGGCCAATATCGCCGCAGATCCCATCATACCTTATATGAACCGTGAGGAGCTGCAGCGCTCGATAGACGCAAAACGCGCAGAAATGCTCCGTGCCGCAAAAGATATGGAATTTATCGAAGCTGCACGTCTCCGTGACGAAATCATCAAGATGGAAATGAGACTCGAGGAAATGAACACTGTCCCAGCAGAAAAGTTATGACCGAAAAGAAATCCACAACAACCGACCGCCGTCTGTGGGACACCACCCTCTATTTGCCCACCACGGTCAAGGAAATGCAGTCCCTTGGCTGGGACCGCCCCGATATAATCCTCTTCTCAGGTGATGCCTACATCGATCATCCGTCGTTCGCCGCCGCCGTCATAGGGCGTACACTTCAGAAAGCCGGTTATAAAGTGGCAATCGTGCCTCAGCCAAACTGGCGCGACGATTTGCGCGACTTCCGCAAATTCGGTGCTCCGAGGCTTTTCTTCGGCGTATCTGCCGGAGCTATGGATTCGATGGTCAACCATTACACGGCAAACCGCCGTCTGCGCTCCGATGACGCCTACACACCTGGCGGACGTCATGGACAGCGACCTGACTATCCCACCCTTGTTTACTCTGAGATTCTCAAGAAACTATATCCCGATGTGCCTGTTATCGCCGGTGGAATCGAGGCGTCGCTGAGACGTGTGGCTCATTACGACTATTGGCAGGACAAACTTCTGCCATCGATAGTGGCTTCATCAAAGGCCGACATGGTGCTTTACGGTATGGGCGAACGATCGGTAGTGGAACTTGCCCACAGACTCGAAAATGGAGAGAGTCTGGCTCAAATCACCGACCTTCGCCAGTCGGCGATTATCAGACCGCTGGCAGAACTTGAAGAGGCGCGGGGCAAAGATGAAAACATTATACTCTCCTCTTTCGAAACATGTCTGAAAGACAAAAAACAGCAGGCGACAAACTTCCGCATCGTCGAGCAGCAGAGCAACCGTCTCAACGGCGGCGACACTATCTGGCAGGAGACTTCCGGCTTTGCGGTAAAAATCAATCCGATGTATCCCGCCATGAAGCCGGGAGAAATCGACGCATCTTTCGACTTGCCTTATACCCGCATGCCACATCCACGATATAAAGGTAAGACAATACCTGCTTACGAAATGATACGTCATTCGGTAAATCTACACCGCGGATGTTTCGGAGGATGCGCATTTTGCACAATCTCGGCCCATCAAGGTAAATTCATAGCCTCGAGAAGCGAGGAGTCAATTCTTAAAGAGGTAAAGCAGGTCATCTCCATGCCCGATTTCAAGGGCTATATCAGCGATCTCGGAGGGCCGTCTGCAAATATGTATTCCATGGGAGGAAAAGATATCTCGGTATGCGAGAAATGCCTCCGTCCAAGCTGTCTGCACCCCAAGCCATGTCCCAATCTTAACACAGACCATTCGCCGCTCCTTGACATTTATCACAAAGTCGATGAAATGGAAGGGGTCAAGAAATCGTTCATAGGCAGTGGTGTTAGATATGACCTTGCAATGCATCCCACAAGCGACCGCAAAACGGACGCGGTCAACTCACGATACATACGTGAACTAATCACCGACCATGTCTCGGGTCGCCTCAAGGTTGCCCCCGAACATACCGAAGACCGGGTGCTTTCGGTAATGCGCAAGCCCTCGTTTTCCCTTTTCTATGATTTCAAGAAAATATTCGACGATATAAACCGCCATTGCGGTCTGCGTCAGCAACTCATCCCATATTTTATATCAAGCCATCCCGGCTGCCATGAGGTAGATATGGCAGAACTGGCGCATAAGACAAAAGATCTCAATTTTCATCTCGAACAGGTGCAGGACTTCACACCCACACCTATGACAGTGTCGACTGAAATCTATTATACTGGTTACCATCCTTATACAGGCGAGAAAGTCTACACTGCGCATACACGCGAAGAAAAACTCGCACAGAGAATGTATTTCTTCTGGTATGACCGCACCTATCGCGAACAGATAAAAAAATCATTATACCGTCTCCATCGTCCCGACCTTGCCGACAAACTCTTCGGCCGAAGGTAATTGCTGCTAATTTCTGCGCAACATTATATAATTCCGGAGGCCAGTGTTGCAAAAAATAAAAGCCCCGCCGCATTTGACTGCTGCAGGGCTTTCGTTTGTGCTTCTTGCACTCATAGGGGGCGGTTACCTACTTTCCCGATTTCTCAGTATCATCGGCGTGG
>CAYZFL010000114.1:0-8071 GCA_964477785.1 uncultured Bacteroides sp. | reverse complement strand
AATACTGCGTAGACCTTGACCTTGAAAAGTTCTTTGACACGGTCAGCCACAGCAAGCTGATACAGCTGTTGGACGAGGCAATCAAGGACGGCGGGGTCATATCGCTGATACACAAGTATCTCAACGCAGGAGTTATGGTCGGGCACAAGTATGAGGACACCAGAGAGGGAGTGCCTCAGGGCGGCCCTCTGAGTCCCATACTGAGCAACATAATGCTGACGGAACTTGACCGCGAGCTTGAAAGACGCGGACTTCCGTTCGTGCGCTATGCCGATGACTGCGTCATCTTCTGCAAAAGTCCAAGAGCCGCTGAAAGGGTGAGCGAGAGTATCACGAAGTTCATAGAGGGAAAGCTTTTTCTCAAGGTGAACCGCGAGAAGACACACGTCGGCAGTGTCAACGGGCAGAAGTTCCTCGGCTACTCATTCAACATGTGAAGAGGAAAGGCTCGCTTGCGCGTCCATCCGAGAACCAAAGCCAGGCTAAAGACAAAGCTCAAGGAGCTGACCTCACGCAGCAACGGCTGGGGTTACGAGAAGCGCAAGGAGAAACTGACCTATGCAATCCGGGGGTGGGTGAACTACTTTCGGCTTGCCGAGATGGGCATCTTTCTGAAAGAAACAGACGAATGGCTGCGCAGCCGCATACGAATGTGCATATGGAAATGCTGGAAAAGAGGGCCTAATAAGAAAAACAAAACGCTAAATCTTTATGACTTAGCGCTTTATTATGTTGCCTTGGAAGGATTCGAACCCTCACAGGCGGAACCAGAATCCGACGTGCTACCATTACACCACAAGGCAATTTATTTGTTGCAACGCAATCTTCGTTTGGCCTCTGCCTGAGATTGCCGGGGCGTTTCCCGTTTTGCGTTGCAAAGTTAAGGAGCTTTTTTGACTTGGCCAAATTTTTTTCATGTTTTTTTGATTTTTATTTTTTCTGACTCTTTTTTGTCGCTCTGCAAAAAATATATTACCTTTGTAGGCAGGCCGTTTGTCTTCTTTCGGCTTTTCCCGGGGCAGAGTCCCCCTTAATTTTCCGGATTCTGAATTATCGGTCGTAAATTACAGCATTTCGATTTTTAGTTCTCAATCCCTCTCCATCGGAATTATTCAAGTAACAGCGACTAATGGACTATTTTATAATCATAGACAACAAACGTCTTGGCCCTCTCAAAAAGGAGGAACTCAACAATCGTGGCCTTACCCCCGCCACAATGGTATGGCGCGAAGGTCTCGCCGACTGGCAGGCGGCATCAGAGCTCGAGGAACTCATCGAAATTCTTTCGGCTCCCACTCCGCCTCCTATGCCCGATGACCGGAAGCCTGTGGCTGAGCCTCCCGCCTTCAACCCGAAGGCTCCGTCTGACCCTGCATCAGAGCCCGACAAAAAGTCAGGTCCCGATGTGCCACCACCGTCTCCTTTCGAGCCCAAGGCAAAGAAAAGGGTAGCGCCTCTCACGCCCAATCTCTACAAGATAAATATCAACGGCGTGGAATACGGCCCCATGCCCAAATGGGAGTTGCCTATGGCAAACGTCACGCCTCTTACCGGCGTGCTCGAGCCGGGAGAGACCCAGTGGAAAGCCCTTTCCGAGGTGCCCGAGCTTCTCGCCTTCTACAACAACGAGCCCGTCGAAGGCGCCGAAGAGCCTGTACAGTATATCGTCACTTTCAGGGCTCCAGGCACTATCTTCCTCGTCTCCGGCACCATCAGGCTCTACGAGGACTATATTTGTCTCTCGCCCATGAGGCCCCAGAAAGCCATCGCAAGCGTCTTCAGCAAATCGTCTAAAAGCGTGCAGCAGCATTATGGCTATGAAGAAATCGAAGGCATCATAGCCGGTTTCGGCATCAACCGCTACATTCTCCTCCGGGGCGACCGCAAGGTGCTTTTCGGAGCCGTAAACGGCAACCTCCTTCAGGATATTTATGTCCACCGTCAGGAATATTACAAGATGCGAGGCATCGAGCCGCCGGCCCTCAAGGAACTTAAAATTTGACCTCCATCGGCATAGAACTCACCCGGCATTTCCGGGTGTCATAAAATAAAGACATTCAACCTCTCAGATCGCAATTTTATAATGAAATACTTTATAGCAGTCGACGGCAAGCAGAAAGGCCCTTTAACTATCCAGCAGGTCATAGCCATGAAACCCTCTGGCGATGCGCTCGTGTGGCATGAGGGCATGGAGGAATGGAAGCCCGTTTCTCAGCTTAAGGAGTTTGCATCTATCAAAGATAATGCAAATATTAAACCCCGGGAACCGGCTGCCGAGGCGGAAACCGCTCCGGCAGCGAAATATAAGAATCCCTGGGCCGCCATCGTTTCGCTCTGTCTCTCTCCGATGGCTATCCTGTTTATAATTGCTACTATTATAGGTACCGGCGACCAATATGATTATAACCTTGACAAATACTATTTGTCATCGTCAGGTTACAAGGCTTCATGGCTCGAATGTCTCAACTGGCCTGCATTCACTCTATCGCTGATATGCACCATTATCACCGATACCTTTTCTTTTATTTATATCTTGGGCGGAAGAACCAGAAAGGCTCTGAAGGCAGCGACTCTCCTTCTCGCCATTATCTTCACTCTGTTTATAATCATATTCCCCTTGTTATGAGAAAATATTATATAGCCCTTGGAGGCAAGGCCGTGGGCCCTTTTGAGAAAGAAGAACTGAAGCGTGCAGGCCTCACCGCCGATGGTCTCGTGTGGTGGGAAGGTCTGACCGACTGGCAGAAAGCCGGCGAGGCTCAGGAAACCCGCGACCTCTTCGCTCCGGCAGGGCCGCCCCCGATACCCGGAGCCGCCGTGCCCCCGCCGATGCCTAAGCAGGTATATCATCAACCCCAGCAGCCTCAGCAGCAGGTATATCAACAGCCCCAGTCGCCTCAGCAGCAAACCTATCAGCAGCCCCAGCAGCATGCATATCAGCAGCCTCAACAGCATGCATATCAGCAGCCCCAGCAGCAGACATATCAGCAACCGGGGCAGACAATGGTCATCAACCGTACCAAATATATGGCTATCGATGAAGACAAGGAAGTGGGGCCCTTCAACAAAATCGAACTGACGCGCATCGGTCTTAAAAACGACACGATGGTCAAGCCTCTGGGCTTGACTCAGTTTGTTCCGGCTTCGCAGGTTCCCGAACTTTCTGCCCTTCTGGCCAATCAGCCTTTGCCCGGCGGCAACAACCCCGAGTCGTTTTTCGTCTCGATTATGGCTCAGGGCGGTTTCAACTCCACAAACGGCAGCCTGCTTGTGTTTGACGACTATATCACTTTCCAGCCTCAACGCGCCCTTAGCGTGATGATGGGCAACATGAGCAAGTCGGGATACATCAATCAGTACTACGCCATGGAAGAGATAGTAGGCCTTGAAAAAGGTTTCGCCGCAAGACGTTACGTTCACCTTACCGGCGACCGCAAGCAGCTTTACGGCGCCATGAAGCGCAAATCTTTCGATGAGATCGTCCGTCGCCATCAGGCTTTCTGTCAGGCCAACGGATACGCGCCTGTAAAACTCGAGAAATAATCCTCTTAATCAAGAAGCATTAAACGAAATATCAGCATAAAATGGAATACTACATCATTATAAACGGAGAGAAATCGGGCCCTCACGCCCTCGGTCAGTTAAAGATGCTCGGCGTCGGTCCTGATACTTATGTATGGTGCCAGGGTATGCCCGACTGGGCTTTTGCAAAAGACGTAGCCGAGGTGGCTGCGGTGATTATACCCCCGAGGCCCAATGTCCCTCGCACACCCCAGGCTCCCAAACAGACCTATCAGCAGCCCTACCAGCAGCAACAGCCCTACCAGCAGCAACAGCAGTATCAGCAGCCCCAGCAGCAATATCAGCAGCCGGCCGGCGTTGACAAGGCCGCTTCTTTCAACTGGATTCCGCTTTCGATTATCGCTACCGTGCTCGGCTCGATGATCTATCTCGTCGGTGGCATCCCCGGAGCTATCGGCATAGCAAAAGCTGTTACTGCCAGAAAGGCTTTTAACGCAGGCGATTATGCCACAGCAGCCGCAAACAACCGTGTGGCGATGATTCTAAGCATCGTCAGCGGCGGTATTTTCGCTGTTTTCTTCACCATTATTCTCATTGCTGTCTCCTGATCCTGCCGGAGCTAAACCGCAGCATAGATTCAAATCCAAAGCATACTCACGTAACTGTTTGAAACAGTTTGACGAGCACATATCCCGTACGATGCTCTCTCTGGGCATAGGCCGGGGAGAAAAACTCATAGTGGCTGTGAGCGGAGGCGCCGATTCGGTGGCCCTGCTTGTGGCCTTGTCGGCATCGGGCTACGAATGTCTTGCAGCCCACTGCAATTTCCATCTTCGCGGCGCCGAGTCGATGCGCGACATGCACTTCGTCGAGCAACTTGCCGCCGATCTCGACCTCGACCTGGCCATCAAGGATTTCGATGTGACGGGCAGGATGAAAGCTACGGGTGAGTCGCTCGAAATGGCCTGCCGCGAGTTGCGATACGAATGGTTTCACAACCTCCTCGAGCGGGAGCATGCCGCGGCCATAGCCGTGGGCCATCATCGCGAGGACAATGTGGAGACCTTTCTTCTCAAACTTCTCCGTGGCAGCGGCCTCAACGGCCTTTGCGGCATAAGGCCGCGCAATGGGTTCATTGTCCGCCCCATGCTCGACCTCACCCGCGCTCAGATTCTCGCATATCTCGAGGCCCGCGGCCTCGGCCATATCGAGGACTCGAGCAACGCTCAGAACGATTTTGGCCGCAACAAGCTCAGAAACATTCTCTTACCTCAGCTCGAAAGGCTCTTTCCGGGCGCATCCGAAGCTATTCTCTCGTCGGTCGCAAAGCTTTCGTCGGCGGCTTCGGTCTATAACCGCTCTGCCGCTGAGACAATGGGCCGCTACATAGATCCCGACGGCTCTTTGCGTCTCAGGGATCTCTCTGAGGAAGTAGGCGATGATGCACAGACCATTCTTTATGAATTCCTAAGGGGCTACGGCATGAACTATGTTCAGGCCGGTGACGCACTCAGGGCGTCGGCCTCCTCGGGCAAGACGGTAAGCTCTTCCACACATCGCCTTGAAATCGACCGCGGGGTGGGGCGCCTCTTTGACCTGAGACAAAACAGCCGCACGTCGCTCGATCCCAAGTCGGTAGAGGTGAGCCTTGCCCGCGATATCCTCCACCCCGTAAACATCGAGGTCGAGATGCATGACATAACCGAGTTCCGGCCCCGACGCGACTCCGATACGATGTATCTCGATATCAAGGCTCTTGAAGGAGAACCAAAATGGGAAATTCGTCCGGTAAGAGACGGCGACCGCATGCACCCCTTCGGCATGAAAGGCACCAAACTTTTGAGCGACATTATGACCGGCGCAAAGTTTACCGCCGAACAGAAACGCCGCACGCTACTTCTCACCCGCAACGGCCATATCATATGGGCCATAGGCCTCAGGGCTTCAAACCTTTTTCCCGTCACCCCAAAAACACGGCGCTATATTTCGCTCCACCTTGTTTCACCGCGCCCTCTCGATCCGCGATGAGTCATATTAAAACCATGAAAACAAGACTGATACCAACATTATTGCTCATGGCCTCCTGCATTATCGGCGAGGCAAAAGTTTCTCAGACTTCCGACCCGGAGCAGGCTTTCTCGCCTTCGGATTATGTCAATCCGCTGATGGGTTCGATGTCCGATTATTCCCTCTCGACAGGCAACACCTATCCGGCAATCGCCGTGCCCTGGGGCATGAATTTCTTTACCCCTCAGACCGGTAGGATGGGCGACGGATGGGCATATACCTATCAGGCCCGTAAAATCCGCGGTTTCAAGCAGACACATCAGCCCAGCCCCTGGATCAACGATTACGGACAGTTCTCTGTCATGCCCGTCACCGGCCGCACTGTTTATGACGAAAACCGCCGTGCAAGCTGGTTTTCCCATAAGGCCGAGGAGGCAAAGCCATATTACTACGGCGTTTATCTCGCCGAGCATGACGTAAAGGCCGAAATAGCTCCCGCCGACCGTGCCGCGATGATGCGTTTCACTTTCCCTGAAAACGACTCTTCGTCTGTTGTGATCGATGCCTTCGACGGCGGCTCCCAGGTTGAATTCATTCCTTCCGAAAATAAGATTATAGGTTATACCACAAAGAATTCGGGTGGTGTGCCTTCCAATTTCAAAAACTATTTCGTAATAGTTTTCGACCGGCCCTTTGACTATTTCATGACTGTTAGCGACAGCTTGCTGACCCCGGGAGCTACGAAGGCTTCGGGCAAACATGCCCTCGGCATCGCCGGCTTCAAGACCCGACGTGGCGAGACCGTCAACGCCCGCATAGCTTCATCGTTTATCAGTCCCGAACAGGCCGAAATTAATCTCCGCGAGCTATCAGATGAGTTCGACTCCGTGAAGCTTGCCGCCAAAAAACGATGGGACGAGATGCTGGGCCGCGTCATGGTGGATGACACTGATACTGACCGCCTGCGCACTTTCTACAGTTGTCTTTACCGCTCGCTGCTTTTTCCGCGCAAGCTTTACGAAATCGATGCCAAAGGCAACCCGGTGCATTACAGCCCCTATAACGGCAAGGTAGAGCCCGGCAATATGTATACCGACACCGGCTTCTGGGATACTTTCCGCGCTCTCTTCCCACTGCTCAACCTGCTCTATCCCGAGGAGAACGAAAAAATTCAGGCCGGCCTCGTCAACGTCTACAAGGAGAGCGGCTTCCTGCCCGAGTGGGCCTCCCCCGGTCACCGTGGCTGTATGGTAGGCAATAACTCTGCTTCGGTTGTTGCCGATGCTGTGCTCTCCGGCCTTGGCAACTATGACAGGGAAATCCTTTGGGAAGCCGTGACTCATGGCGCCAATGCAGTGCATCCAGAGGTCAGTTCCACCGGGCGTCTCGGATGGGAGTTTTACAACGACCTCGGCTATGTGCCCTGCGACCGTAAAATCAACGAAAGCGCAGCCCGCACACTCGAATATGCCTATGACGACTGGTGTATCTGGCGTCTCGGGCAGGCTCTCGGTAAGTCATCCGAAGAGACCGAGCCTTACCGCCTCCGTGCCATGAACTATAAGCATCTCTTCGACCCGTCGCTTAAGCTGATGCGCGGGCGCAAGGCTGACGGATCGTGGCAGACGCCTTTCAATCCCCTGAAATGGGGCGACTCTTTCACCGAAGGCAACAGCTGGCACTATACCTGGTCGGTTTTCCATGACCCCGTGGGCCTCATCTCGCTCATGGGTGGCGAGAAGCAGTTCAACATGATGCTCGACTCGGTGATGGCCCAGCCGCCGCTATACGACGAGAGCTATTACGGTCAGGTTATCCATGAGATTCGCGAGATGCAGGTGATGAATATGGGCAACTACGCCCACGGCAATCAGCCGGCCCAGCATATGCTCTACCTCTATGACTGGTCGGGCGAGCCCTGGAAAACGCAGTACTGGACGCGCGAAGTCTGCGACAGGCTCTACTCGGCAACGCCCGACGGCTATTGCGGCGACGAGGACAACGGCCAGACTTCGGCATGGTATGTGTTTTCGGCTATGGGCTTTTATCCCGTATGTCCCGGCAGTGGTGAGTATGCCATTGGCTGTCCCATATTCAAAAAGGTGACGCTCAGAATGCCATCCGGAAAAACTATGGAACTGGATGCTCCCGCCGCACGCTCTGATAACCGCTATATTCATGACATCCTGGTCAACAGTAAATCCTATGACAGGAATTATTTCACCCGCGACTTATTGCTAAAAGGCGGTCGGATAGACTTCGATATGCAGTCCACTCCAAACCATCACCGCGGCACCACGTCCTCCTCCCGCCCATACTCCCTCTCCACGGTAAAATAGCAAAGCCGAGACCACGACCACAGTGGAGAATCGACTGAAAATATTAAAGTTGGCGGGCTGGGCGCGGCCCAGCCCCTACCTCCGCGCCAGATAATTTGAGGTCTAATTTTAAACCAAAATGTCAAAGTGCTCCTTGCTGCGGTTCGGTTTTACGGGCAAAGGCCTTAAAATGCGTAATGCGCAAATGCGCAATGCGTAATGAA
>CAYZFL010000113.1:0-8157 GCA_964477785.1 uncultured Bacteroides sp. | reverse complement strand
CGCTGACCGCCGGGATAGCCGGTAAAATTGAGGTAGATGCGGTCGTTCCACTTCTTGCCGGTGAGCACGACCTTGTCGGCGTTGATGATTATCACCTTGTCACCGCACATTACGAAAGGCGAGTAGCAGGGTTTGTATTTGCCACGAAGGAGTTTGGCAACTTTTGCGCAAAGACGGCCGAGATGCTGACCGGCGGCGTCTACCACCAGCCATTCCTGCTCGATTGACTGCGCGTTGGGAAATTGGGTTTTGTAACTTAAAGTATCCACTTTTAACTTGTTAAAAATTAAATAATTAAATACTGCCTTCAAAAACAGTTGCCTGGCCAAAGACATATCCGTTTCATCCGGCTTTTTAATGGTTGGATATAATCGGCGTGCAAAGTTACAAATTTATTGTCAATCAGCAAATTTTTATCTTGTTTTTTTAACGTTTCTCTTCTGATTAACTAAAAGATATACTTGATTTCCCATTCCGTCTGATTCCATTTTCACTGTCTGCAGGGGCAAATCCAGTCCCGGTTTAATTAAAAGTTATAAAAATGCAAGTTACTAATGGATAGGAATATTTATTGCAAAAGACTTTATCTTGTTGTATAATGTGGTTTTACTAATACATAGCAATCGGGCGGCCAGGGTACGGTTGTATCCCGATTGCCTGAGAGCCCACTCAGATCAAGATTCTGTATCATACTTATGTCGGAGGCGGGAATGGCGCGTTTTGGAGTCTTTTCCATTCCGGTAAATACATTCTGAAAGGGATATCGGTTTTCCGTCAGTCCGTGCCTTATGGCCCGGTTATAGACCGCCCGCAAGATGCGCATATAAAATGAAGCAGTGTTTCGCGTCAGACCCTCAAGTTTTAGATATGTCTGATACTCTTCTATTTCATCTCTGTCGATTTTATCCAACGAAATATCTTTTCCCCTACGAAATCGCCTGTAACTTTCAAGCGCCGACATATAATTTCGGGCCGTTCCGGGCCGATTCTGACGGATGAGGCTGCCGATGGTATCGTCCATAAACCTGAAAAGCGAGTGTTGTTTATTTGGCCCTCTCTTGCAATCTGTCTGTTTTCCCATTCTTTTACAGGATTGCGGCCCCAATCCGTAAAGTTTGATTTTACTGTCGCCAGACGGTAGTTCATATGGAATTTGATACTCATGACTCCCTGTCAGCACCGTTATTCCCGACGAGCTGATTGTTACTGTCACATCTCCTGACCCCATTTTTAACTGTTGAAACTCTTTAAATTCAATCTGTCCGGCCTTACATCCATTTCTTTCGCCTGAAAAAGAGATAAATCACCCATGTCACGATAATAGTGAGTATTATTACCGCCGGAAAGCCCCACCAGTCGTTCTCGATGCCGCTCAACAGATTCATGCCGAAGATACTCGCCACGAGCGTGGGAAACATGAGCACTATGCTGAAGCTCGTGAGCTGCTTCATCGTGCCCGACATATTGTTGTTGATGATGCTCGCATAAGTCTCAAGCGTGGAGGCGAGGATATCCGTATAAATTGATGTGGTCTCGAGTGCCTGATTCATCTCGATATTCACATCCTCGATGAGATCCTCGTCGAGTTCGTCGACGGGCAGTTTGAATTTTAGTTTTGCGAGCAATGTCTCGTTGCCTTTTATAGAAGTGATGAAATAGGTGAGGCTGTCCTGCAGACGCGAAAGACGGATTAGGTCGGCATTATCTATTTTACCGTCTAAGTTGCGTTTGAATTCTTCGATACGGATGCTGATTTTCTTAAGGCATGACAGATAATCCTCGCATGAAGCCAGAAATAGTCTGAATACGAGGTCGACCGAATCGGTGAAACCTTTTGCGAGGTTGCGCCCCTTGACAAAATCCTGCATCATGTCGGTCTCGAAATGGCACACAGTCACACAAATCTCGTCTTTCAGGAATACTCCGAGCGGGACGGTTGTATGTGGCGTGCCGCATTGCTCCTCACGGGAATATGGTATGCGGAGGATTATGAGGGCCCAGTCGTCGTCGAAATCATAGCGGGACCTTTCGTCGCGATCGGCCACATCATCAAGAAATTCATATGGGATACCCAGCTCACGGCACATGAATCCACGGTCGTCGGGCGTAGGGCAAGTCACCTCTATCCAGCTGTCCTGTTTGTAATTGTCAAGTCTGGAAAGGCCCTCTTTATATTGCCAGTAAGTTCTCATGCTCCCTATGGTAAATGCTCAGAATTTCAGAGCACATTCTCGACTGGAAGTAGCTCCACATTGCCGTGGGCGTTTACGCGATAGCGTGCGTGGGTGCCGGTATTGAGGTTTGCAACATTATAGACATAATCACGGATGTCCGTATTTACTCTCTCGGATGCGTCGAAGGCATTGCGTATGGCTTCGGTTACATTGTGGAATCCCGAACCCTCGGCTGTATCGATTTTCTTGCCGTCGAAATAAATGTCTGTATGTATCAGGTCCTCGGGTCTGATGCGGTTTTGTATCATGATTATTAAACTTAGAAAATTATTATTCTGAATTATAACACTCGGCAATGGCATAAAGATTTATCGCCTGACTAAAAAATACCGGCCCCGGAATCAGATTCCGGAGCCGGCGATGATAAGAGTTTACCTGATATATTTCAGTTTATAATCATTTAGGAATGTGTCGTGATTATTTCTGGCCGAAGATCACGATGCGGTTCCAGTTGTTGGTGGGATAGGGCTGCACGTTCGAGCCTTCTGCATCGGTGGCGAGACGGCTTGCGTCGATGCCGTATTTCTTGGTGAGCTGATCATAGACAGCTTTAGCGCGACGCTCCGAAAGTTTCATGTTGTAGGCGGAAGTACCGGTATCCTTATCGGCGTAGCCTGTGATGACAACATTCTGATTGGGATTTGCCTTCATCCACTCGGCTATGTTGTATACATTCACTTCCTCTTCTTTGGAAATCTTGGCTGAATTTATCTTGAATCGTACGGTGGCCAGAAGCGGAGTGGCGGGAGCTGACTGAGGTTCGGGCTGAGTAACTTCAGGACAGGGAAGCTGTGCTTCGGCTGCTGCGAGAGCTGCGTTTGAAGTAGCGAGGGCTGCGCGAAGGTCATTGACCTGATTATTTAGGTTGCTGATGTAGCCCAGATAGTCGCAGGGGTTGTATGACTCATAGTCACGACCGCCGAGATTGAATGCAAAACCTCCTATACAGCTGAGATTTACGTCAATAGGTCTGCCAAAGGCGATATTGTTGAAGTTGTCTCCGAAGAATGAGGCGCGGCCCTCGGCGAAGAAGTCAACGTATTTGCAAAGACGGAAGCGCAGCTGCAGGCCGGCCGATACGGGCAATGTCCAGGAATTTCTCTTTGCTTTGCCATCGTTGTTAGTGATATTGCCGGGAGTATTGAAATCCCAGTTGAAGGCTCCGCCGAGTCCCACGAAGGGAACAATCGAGAATACACGTTTGGAATTTACACCTCCGAGTGAGTTGAACATATCCCACATGAAGTCAAGGTTGCCCTGTACATACTTGGATTTACGGTAAACCCCCTGATTGTAGTGGAGAGGACCGCCGATGAAGCTCATACGGAATCCCAGATAAGGGCTGAACCATTTACCGAAACCTACATTGTAGGCTACAGAAAGGTGATGCTTCTTTGTTCCGTTTTGTTTTACATTTTCCGTAAACGGTGAATTGATGCCCGCTCCGATCTGGATAAACCAGTTCTGGTTTTTGTTGGTGTAGTAGTGAGTCTTGCAGTTTACATCTGTGACGACGGTCTCTGACTCGGTTACCACAACCGTTTCGTCGGTCTGAGCATTAGCCGTTGCTACGCCTGTAAATGCAGCGCATCCGGCAGCAAATAGGTAAAGCACATTCTTTTTCATGATGTTTCGAGTTAGTTAGTTAGACTTTAATTATTTATTTTTGTGGTTTTAGTTTTTATTGAAAATTCCTCGTTTTTAACTGATGAATGTTTCCAATCGATTCTCTCAAGCAGTCGAAATAGCTTTGATTTCTCGTTGCTTTTGAAATATTAACATGTGGATTTTTGATTTGTTCAATTTTCTCTAAAAAATTTTTGCAATACGTAACATTTGAGTACTTTTGTATACCGAATAATTGAAGATAATGGCGAAGACAAGAAAGCATTACCGTCTGGAATTTCAGTCGGAGGACTCACTGACAAGACTTTGGAGCATACGTTTCACAAGAGTGAGAGCCATACTGGCGGGAGCACTGAGCATAGCCGCTGTTCTTGCCCTGCTGTTTGTAATTATGAGATTTACCCCCGCCGGCAAAATAATACCCGGATGGATTGAGCCCGATTCAAAAGCAAAGATGGTGGAGATGGCCCTCAGACTTGACTCGCTCGAAAGACTCCTTCATTCCGAGCAGCAGTATTCGGCCAATGTTATCGCCATTATGAAGGGCGAGGCGATGAGTACTTCAAAAGAGAATCCCGATTCCCTTCAGGATGCCCCGCCGGCTCTTAAATACTCGCCTGAAGAAGCGGACAGCATGCTGGCACCCTCGGCTACGGAGCGCCTCTTCCGCACCACCGTAGAGCAACGCCGCAACAGCCCCGCGAAATAAAATCTTGGACGGACCGATTATATAAATTATCCAGATTATATAACTTATATAATCTTATATAATGTGTACCCCTCCGTCTTCTCAAAATTCGACCACCGTGATCCCCGCGCCGCCAAATCTCACATCCTCATCGTGGTAATTTTTCACCTCATGAACGGCATGCAGATACTCGCGGATATATTGCCGCAGGGCGCCGGTACCCGTACCGTGAAGTATGCGCACTCGGTCGGAATTGAATCTCACGGCATCGTCGATAAAATAAGTCACGGCCTGCACGGCCTCCGCAGCCCTCATGCCGCGCACGTCTATCTCCTGTGAGAAATTGAGCTGACGCGAACGGTCATCCTCCGAAGTCGCACGGCTTACGAATGTCGAGCCGTCGGATGTTCCTGATGATATTTTTTTCATCGTAGGTTTGAGGCGTGAAAGAGCGACTGAAGTCTTGAGATTGCCGAAAGCCACGAGTGCATTCTTGCCCTCGAGCGATATTACCTGTCCCGGCTCGCCGCGTCCGTCGAGAAGCACGTTTGTTCCGGGCCCTATTTCAATTTCCGGAGCCGCCGCCCGTGAACTTTTGTCGGAGCCAGGTTTCAATCCTTTGAGCTTACGGTTTTTACCGGCTGCCTTCAGGGCTTTGTCAATGATGTCGATGTTGCCCGAGACGTTTGCATCAACAGTATGCATCTGCTCGGCCTTAAGACGCTCGCGTGCCTCGCGGGTTGCCTGTTTCTCCGCCTGACTCTGGCGTATCTCGAGTATCGTGCGCTCTATGGCGGCGTTGGTGCCGGCGATTATTTCTTTGGCCTGGTTCTTCGCCTCGTCGATTAGTTCGCGGCGTTTTGACCTGAGTTCGAGGGCGTCGTTTTCGTATTTTTCAAGTAGTGCGTCTATTTTCTTCTCCTTTGCACGAATGTCGGCTCGCTTGTTTTCCCAGTAGCGTTTGTCGCGGTTGATATCCATGAGGTAACGGTCCATATCGAGATAGCCTTTGCCCACAATCTGCTCCACATCGGCGAGAACATCTTCGGGCAGACCGGTCTGACGTGCTATCTCTATGGCGAAAGAGCTGCCGGGCGTTCCCACCGACAGCTTAAACATGGGCTTCATGCGCTGGCGGTCGTAAAGCATCGAGCCGTTGACCAAGCCGGGTGTATTGTCGGCCAGTTCCTTAAGGTTCTGAAAATGCGTGGTTACGATGCCCCATACGCCTCTCGCGGCAAGTTTTTTAAGTATAGCCTCAGCTATGGCTCCGCCTATACGTGGCTCAGTGCCGCCTCCGAATTCGTCTATCAGGGCCAGCGAGCGATTGTCAGCCTTCTGCAGGAACACTTTCATACTGCGCAGATGCGACGAATAGGTGCTGAGGTCATCCTCGATCGACTGGTCGTCGCCTATATCCATAAATAGGGAGTCGAAAACTCCCACATGGCTGTTGGACTCAAGTGGCGGCACAAGACCGCACTGAGCCATATACTGCACTATCGCCACGGTTTTTAGCACAACAGACTTGCCGCCGGCGTTCGGACCTGAGACGACAAGTATGCGTTTCCCTTCCGAGAGTGTGATATTGAGTTTGACAATCTCGCGGCCCTGTTTCTCAAGCACTTCGCGGAGTACGGGATGAAACGCGCCATACCAGTCGATTTCAGGCGCATCCGAGAGATTCGGCATATTGCAGCGGCGGTCAAGGGCATAGAGGGCCTTGGCCCGTATGAAATCAAGACGGCCCAATATCTGATACGACTGCATCATCTCAGGCAGATAAGGACGCATCGAGGCGGAAAGTTCTGAGAGGATTCTCACCACTTCTCTCTGCTCTTCTATCTCAAGTTCGCGCAGACGGTTATTGGCTTCCACCACTTCGGCCGGTTCTATATAGAAGGTTTTGCCTGATGCCGATTCATCGTGTACGATACCGGAAATCTTACGTTTATACATGGGTGAGACGGGTATCACCTGACGCCCGTCGCGCACCGACGGTGCTGCATCGGGTTCGAGTATACCCTCTTCCACCGCCTTGCGCATCACGCGCCTCAGGGCCGAGGCGATGCTGCCGGCCATGGATCGCAGGCTCCGACGTATATCGGCCAAAGCCGGCGATGCATTGTCGCGCACTTCGCCGTGCTGGTCTATCACCGTATTGATTTTTTTTACAAGCTCCGGAAATGCCGCCAGCTCTTTTGTTAAAGCCGTCAGACCCGGGTAAGGCAATGTTATTGCGTTTCCATTCTCTTCCGCCGGGCCTCTGAAATATCGACTTACGCTTTCCATCATTTCGAGGCCTGATCGCAGCGACATGAATTCTTTTGCCGAAAGCCAGTTGCCTTCCACCCCCAATGCCTTGAGTGCCGGAGTGGAATCTGAAAGTGAATCCATTACAAATGGTTCGTCGGCGTGAAGCGCTCGGCACATCTCGTCCACATGCCCAAGTCGTGCCGTGACCTCTCTGGCATCTCCGCTGAAGGCCATCTCATCGCACAGAGCCTCGCCTAATCCACAGAGACATCGTTTGCGTACATCGGCCCTGACGGCCGTAAATCCTATCTTGTCTTCTATATTTGCCGGATAAATCATAACTGCAAAGTTAGCAATTTTACACCGATTTTTATATTACGCTTTGCAGAACTATTTATTTTAAGCATTGTTATAAATTTATACAAACCGAAAAATAAGATAAAAATCAATAAAGTCTAACATAAAAAACAACACATTATGAAAGCATTAAACATCAACTATCTGGGACAGACCAAAGCATGGTGGCTCGTACTTGTCGTCGGTATTTTACTGGTAATCGGAGGTTTCGCTTACTGGTTCTGGCCCGCAAGCGGATTTGCCGTTGCATCGCAGATTTTCGGCTGGCTCCTTATTCTTGCCGGTATCGTACAGCTATGTGTCGCAGCCGGTCCCAATCACGCAAAACAATGGGGATGGTGGCTCGCCGGCGGCGTTATCGATATGTTTATCGGTTTTATGCTGGTCCGCAGTGTTCTTCTCTCTGAGATTGTTTTCCCCTATTTCCTTGCATTCATCTTCCTCTTCTGGGGTATCGAGGCTCTCGTAGGCGCATGCTTCGGCCGTCACGGCAAATATACCTGGCTCGGAATCGTCAACGGTATCCTGCTCTCCCTCATCGGTTTATTCTTTGTTGAAGCCGGTTTCGTTTCCGACATGATGATGACCTCCTTCCTCACCTCTATCGCCTTCATCTACTGGGGCTTTACCGTAGCAATCGCCGGTTACGAACTCAAACCCGAAGATACGGGCAAAAACAGAAGCAACAACTGATATTTTCATAGGGGAACATATTCCCCACCCTGTCTATACAGTCCGGATTAATCTTTCAGTGAGATCCGGACTGTATGCATTTTTCTCACCTTGGAGTGATCATATGATATGTTTAAGTGCATTTCCTTCCAAATAATAATCTTCTAAGGACACGGGATATTTTAATGGCCGTTTTGCAGATCTTTTTGAAGAATTCGTATGTGCTCGGCTCGGCTTTAACATGAGCATATCAAAGTTTTGCTCACCCCCACGGCTCTTTCATTTAAGACAAAAAAAGAGAGATAGCTGCCCTTACCCGGTTCA
>CAYZFL010000112.1:0-8460 GCA_964477785.1 uncultured Bacteroides sp. | reverse complement strand
GCTCCATGGCCTTCTCCACGTTGAGTATTTTGCCTCGGAGGGGAAGCACGGCCTGGAAAGTACGGTCGCGGCCCTGCTTGGCCGTACCGCCTGCCGAGTCACCCTCGACGAGGAAGAGTTCGCAGTCTTCGGCTGTACGCGACGAGCAGTCGGCAAGTTTTCCCGGGAGTCCTGCTCCGTAAAGCGGCGACTTGCGCTGTACGTTCTGGCGGGCCTTGTAGGCTGCCTGGCGTGCCTGGGCGGCAAGTATCACCTTCTCTACTATCACCTTGGCTTCGCGGGGATGCTCCTCGAGATATACCTTCAGAGCGTCTGATACCGCTGTCTGAACGGCGCCTATAACCTCGTTGTTGCCGAGCTTGGTTTTGGTCTGACCCTCGAACTGGGGTTCCATTACCTTCACCGAAACCACCGCTGTGAGGCCTTCGCGGAAGTCATCGCTCGAGATCTCAACCTTGGCGTTTTTCAGCAGGTTGTTGTCCTCGGCATATTTTTTGAGAGTGAGAGTGAGGCCGCGGCGGAAGCCGGTTAGATGTGTTCCGCCCTCTATGGTGTTGATATTGTTAACGAAGGAATATACGTTCTCGTTATAGGTGTTGTTGTATGTAAGCGCCACTTCCACCGGAATGCCCTGGCGCTCGGTGGTAAGATGTATCACATCCTGGATGAGCGACTCTTTGTTTGAGTCGATATATCTCACAAACTCGTTGAGGCCTTCGCTGGAGTAGAAGGTTTCCGAAAAGGGTTTGCCTTCCGAGTCGCGGTTGCGTTTGTCGGTGAGCGAAAGAGTTATGCCTGCGTTGAGGTAGGCCAGATCGCGGAGGCGGTTGGCCAGCGTATTATAGTCGTATTCGGTGACGGTGAATATCTTGTCGTCGGGCTTGAATGTGATTATGGTGCCGGTGTGGTCGCTGTCGCCTATCACTTCAAGCGAGGTGGTGGGCTTGCCATAGGCAAATTCCATCATGTATGCTTTGCCGTTGCGGTGTACCTCGGCGCGAAGAAACGATGACAGGGCATTGACACAGCTTACGCCTACACCGTGCAGACCGCCCGATACCTTGTAGGTGCCTTTGTCGAATTTACCGCCGGCGTGAAGAACCGTAAGCACTACCTCAAGGGCACTTTTGTGTTCCTTTTCGTGCATATCCACGGGGATACCGCGCCCGTCGTCGACTACCGTTATCGAATTGTCTTCGTTTATCGTTACTTCGATATTCTTGGCAAAGCCTGCCAACGCTTCATCGATAGAGTTGTCAACTACTTCATATACAAGATGATGAAGTCCCTTGGCGGAAATATCGCCTATATACATGGCCGGGCGTTTTCTCACGGCCTCCAGACCTTCGAGCACCTGGATATTACTGGCCCTATATTCCTCTTTTTCTTCTGTCATATTATTTTTTTGAATGTGTTTCCTTGCGGGTCCGTAGAATATCGATCGAGACTTTGTCGCAAGCCCCTCGGGCATCCTCGCCTTTTTTGTGCTAAGAACTTGATAATGACCGTCTATATTTGTGGCCCCGATAGCTTTATTCAGCAAACAAAATTACAAAATTTTGTCGAAACAAACAACCCTTCGCCTCTCCGTCATTTAATCTTTTTCTGTGAAAAAATATGAAAATCCCTAATAAATTTTAATTCCTCCGGTTTGCCCTTCTTGGCAGCGGATTATTATTTTTTTTTAAACCAGACATCAGCCCTTACTCCTCCTTCCCAAAACTACTTGGCTCAATTAGTCAAATTAGTCTGATTCTCTCTATTTTGAAAAGCTCTGATAAAAAAAACTGTGCCGGAAATCGCGACTCCGGCACAGCTGTCTCTCTATCTTTTTACTTTACATCTGGTCTATTGTAAATTCATCTACGGTGACGTCAAATTCTATTTTATCGAGCACGTCCGGATTGTTTATACTTATATTATAAATATAAGCGTGCCCCGGAAGGTATGACTTAACCGAAGAAGAAGTGGCCGGATATATTATTCTGCCTGTTTCGGTATGTGGAACAAGCATATATTCCGGAGTCTGGGCGTTAGGCCATATTTTGGCGCCAGTGGAAGTATCGAAAATCTCGCAGTCGACCTCTATGTAGGAACCGCTGTATCCTGAAGGGGAAAGCTGTACTTCGGTCAGAGGCTGAGGTATCACGTAGCTGCAGTCGAGGTTGCCCAGGGTATAATCGGTCGGCTGGGGTGTCAGGTTTACGCGGTCTTCATTGCCTATGATCGTAAACGTCATCATGTCAGACAGAGATTTAAGATTTGTCCACGACCCCGTTACGTCGGGAGCTGAAGCCAATGTGGATGCTTGCGGAAATTCAAAACTTCCCTCACGGTATATATTTTTAAGCGATATGTAGCTCACGCTTACCCTTATCCTTGGATTGGTGGAGCTGAGCAGCATGCTCACCTTTGAAAGTGCATGTCGGAAATTGAGCGACACTGGCGCCGCCTGTTGTACCACGTTCTTGCGCACAGCATAGAGTAGATCTACATTGTAGTTGTTGAGATACCCCGGTATGTGGCCGCCGCCATCGCCCGTTATATCTGTGGCTGTGTTTATTTCAGGGCTGTATGCATAGAAGTTGACGGGATTCACTGGCCAGTATGCTTCAGGCGAATATGTCCATGAGCCCCCATCGCGAGTCACTTTTACACCATTCATCAGCATCGAACCCTCGGTATAGGCATAGACTATAAAATCCTTGATGGTGGCGGTAGTGGTTGAGGCACCCCGGGTTCCTTTTGGCACAACAGCGCTGAGAGATATGATACTGTCGTCGACCGGCATTTCATTGTCTCCCGTTACGTTACATGACGACAATGCTGTCACGGTGCCGAGAATTACGATAAGCAATGGCTTCGTTTTCATCTTATTGAAATTTAGTTTAGTTTATTTTATAACAAGTCTTAGCCGTTAATGTTTACAACCACCGTCTCCCAGCCGTCTACATTGACGTCAAAAGCCGTCCCGTCGCCAGGATGGGGAATTTCAAGAGTAAGACCTCTTATAATCAGATGCACATCCATAGGATTGGGGGCATATCGTACCTGGTCGGTGACATCAAATTCATAGCAGAAACGACGACCGTCTTTCAGTACTACATATAAGCTTAATACATTTTTAACTGTGGTTGCGAAAGGGATTCCGAACGTATAAAAGCATCCTCCCGCGGTTGTTGGATCAATCGCCATTGCCTTGAATACAAGTGTCGAAGGATATGCGCCTTTTTTACCTGACGAAATCACCATCGAACCGGCCATCCCGCTCAATGATGCGCTCATTGTTCTTACCCCCTCGAAATTTTTGATTTTTTCAATTCTGAAAGAATACAGTGGCGTGAGCAGCTTTTGATTCGCCGTGAGAATAAATTCGGGAGAAAATACACGGTCTTTTTCTGATTCTGCCACCGGAGAAGCAACATAACTTAGACCGTCATACTCAAGGCTGAAATCATAATATGCACATCCGCACATCATATCCGGGCATTCGGCCGTCCGTTCGCCTCTGCCCTCGGGGAAAACTTTCCCGCGTTCTGAGGCCGGAATGGAACTCAGGGGATTTGTTTCGGCTGTAAATGCCTCGTATGTCTCGTATGTCTCTGTGTTACGGAATAATACGGCGTAAGTATCGTCATTGTGGCTTATGAATTGATATGCGCCGGTATTCATTTTTACATGGCCCGCTTTCAGTCCCGGGAAATCAAATCTCCAGGGTTCGCTATCGTCACGAGGGAAAAAAATATAGGCCATGCCTTCAGGGTTGGCCCCTGGCATCGCTTCCCAGTTGTTTTCTATCGCAAAAGCAAACTTGTCGGGACACTCGTGCAGGCCTTCATAAATACACGAAGCCGTGCTCAGCAGCAAAGCGAGCGGCGCTGTGATTTTTATGGTTTTGCGGAAGAGGCGTTTCATTGCTGTTGTGCACAAGCCCGTCAGCGGATATGAATTTCCAGGCTTTTTACCGCCGTATGAAAAGGATTATTGTAAAGATCGGAATCCGCATCGAGGGGTTTAATGGTTTTTATAAATTTATAACATAACCGTTAAATCATTTGTTCATGGGATGCCGGTAGGAGCATAGGCCCCCGCTGCAGACAACGGTATATCAAACTTTTACATGTCTGGCGGTATGATGGCTCGAGCGTACTAGAGGTGAACTTTCTGCATACCTGAACCCTTTTTCAAGCGCTATGCTCCCATATTCGGCAAAGGTTTCGGGATGAATGTATTCTTTTACCGGATAATGTTCTCCCGAAGACTGAAGGTTCTGCCCTATAGTAATGACCTGGCAACCGGCTTCCTGAAGGTCGTCCATAGTCTGTAGTACCTCGTCCCGGGTTTCGCCAAGTCCAGGCATGATGCCACTTTTCACTACATTTTTCCCTCTTTCGGAGTTATGACGCAATACCGCCAGCGACGTGGAATATGTGGCTTTGTATCTTACGAGTGGACTTAACCTCCTTACCGTCTCAATATTGTGGCTGATTACTTCCGGATACTCGTCGACTATTATATCGACAAGTTTCATACGCCCCTGAAAATCAGGAATTAGAGTCTCAAGGCTTACTTCGGGGCATGAATGTCTGATAGCATTAATGGCATCTCTCCAATGGCAGGCTCCCAGATCGGGCAGGTTGTCGCGGTCTACCGACGTTTTTACTTCATGTCCTACCTTGAGTTCGCGCACGACATTCACTATTCTGCCTATCTCTTCCGTTCAGCCTGCTGAGATTTAGTGCGCCGGCAGCATGAGAGGCCCTGATAGCATCCGGAAGCTTTATTTTCGGACATTCCGGCTTTCTCGGTATAGAGTTTTTTGTCATGGTGGTGTTCTGGTTTTAATGCCGGCTCCGGGCCTTCTTTTGTTGCCTCCACGACTTAAGATCGGTTTTAACGGAGCCGAAATCAGTCTGTGGCTTTAGGCAGAGTGAAGTTAAACTGCAAACCTCCTCCGTGGCGGTTTTCTACTGAAATTTCTCCCCCGTGAGCCTTTATCGTGTTGTAGACAATAGGCAGCCCGAGCCCTGTGCCTCCGCTCTTGCGGGCGCGGCCTGTGTCCACGCGATAGAAGCGCTCGAAGAGGAACGGTATGTGTTCCTCGCCTACTCCCACTCCGTTGTCATAAAAACAGAATTTGTAAAAGTCCTGATTTTCGCCGGTCATTATCACACCGCACTCAGAGCCTTTGGAATAGGCGGCCGCATTTTTTGCAAGATTAATGAGCATCCCGGTCAGAAGGCTGTAGTTGCCCATGATTTCTATCTCCGGAGGTAGATTGTAGATAAACTCCATGTTGCCCAAAGCCTTTGATTCCTCAAGGTCGTTTGATGCGTTGTATACTACATCGTGGAAATTTATTCTTTCAGTATGTATTAGGCCGCTGCCTTCCTCAAGTCGGGTTATGGCCGATATGTCGGTTATGAGGTTTACCAGACGGTCGACATGTTCACGGGCTTTGGACAGAAAATGCATTTTCGATGATTCCGACATGTCCGGATTCTCTATTATGGTGTCGAGATAGCCTTTGATTACACCTATGGGGGTCTTCAGCTCATGGTTCACATTGTTTGTGAGCTGGCGTTTGAGGCGTGCTTTCTCCTCCATCGCATGCAACGCCACGCGGTGTTCGCGCTTGAGGCGTATCATGGCCTTGGTGCGCTCGTTGTAAAGATGCGTGATCTGCCGCGAAACATCGCCTAATTCGTCATGAGGAAAATTCTGCGTGGGCAGAAAGTTGGGGTCTGTCGCGGCGCTGTCCGCAAATGTCTTCAGCATCGACACGCTCTTGCTGAAGAACTTGGTCGAAAGATAAAGCAGGATTGTGACGCCTAAGGCAAGCATGATTATCACAATCCAGATGTCGGTGTTGGGCATCAGCGCTGCCGTCACGTCTTTGTCATAAGGAAGCACGGTATAGACAAGCAACCGGCGGTCCGGCGAGAATTTTACTTTATAGTAAAATGAGTCGTCTGATCGTCCGTTGTTGAATCTCTTTTCGTATTCCTCGGGAGTCTCGGGGCTTGCCTGCTGGTATTTCTCTCTGTCGCTCAATACTATGGCTTCCTCGGTGCTTGCTACAAGATTATCGTCGAGATACACTGAAATCTTTATCTTGTCAAACAGCGGATGGGCCCGGTAATAGCCCGAGATGAAGTTGATAAACGATTTGGGTTCTTTGCCGGTTTCGTAAAACGATATGATGCGGGAGCTTACGAGGTCGAGCTGCTCGTTAACGGCGTCGCTGCGATATTCTTTTTCCTTCACATACTGCCATACGCCCATGCCTATGATCAGAACCCAGACAAGGACGGTGGTTGGTATGAAGAGTCGCCACCTGTAGTTTATGCGTATGCTCCTGCCCATCTATTCTTCAGATTTCTTCTTTGAAACCGTAACCGAATCCCTGACGGGTGATTATGTGGTTGCCGTAGTCTCCTAATTTCTTGCGAAGGCGGGTGATGTTTGTATCTATCGTGCGGTTGGTCACAATCACGTCCTTGTCCCATACTTTCGATATGATTTCCTCACGGGAATATATGCGGTTGCGGTGGGTGAGGAAAAAGAGAAGTATGTCAAACTCGGTGCGCGTAAGCTGTATTTCCTCGCCGTCCAGCTGGCATAGCTTTTCGTTACGGTCGATTTTCAGGCCCTTGAACACTACGTCCGATTCGTATATGTTGGGAGCCTTCGGAGCCGCCGCTTTGATAGCCTGGGAGCGGCGCAGCACGGCGCGTACTCTCGCCAGAACCTCTCCTATGACAAACGGCTTCGTCACATAGTCGTCCCCTCCTATGTTCAGGCCCATTACCTTGTCATCTTCATCCGACAGGGCCGAGCAGAATATAACAGGTATGTTTTCAGTGCCTGAGTCGCTACGCAAACGTTTCGCGAAGTCAAAGCCGCTGAGCTTGTCCATCATTATGTCTACCATGCAGAGCTGAAACCTGGTGAGATCCATTTCAAGGGCTTCTTCTGCTGAATATGCACACTCTACGTCATAGCCTTCTTTCTCAAGATTAAACTTTAATATCTCGCAGAGCGCTTCCTCGTCGTCTATTACAAGTATACGGGCAGGATTCATTTGTGATTTTTATGATTGGTTTGTCAATTCTTTTTTATCTTTTTAATTTGAGGGTCATATTGCTAAGACGCAATAAATTTGGAGCTTATTTTGTCAGCTCCGATGACCTTTTGGCCTTCTTTTGATACCTTCCGGTATCGGATAGTAAAATTAGCAAAAAAGGATTAACCAAGGTAACTTTTAAATGTTAAAATATATTAAATCGAACTTTCCGCCGGAAATCCCGCGCTGCTTTTTATCACCATGCCTTCTCCTTCTTTTACAACTAACAGCACTTCGGCGTCGACAACTTTTTTTATCATTTCAAGTGCCTGAGGCGACGGCATCGCCATGCAGGCAGAGGCAAGGGCGTCGGCCAAAGCGCATGTCGGCGCTATCACTGTGGCACTCAGTACATCGGTCTGTATCGGGCGACCTGTGATGGGCGATATTATATGTCCCACTACTTTATCTCCGGCTTTGCGGTGGTTGCGGTAGTTGCCCGAGGTCGCAATGCCTTGTCCCGAGGTGGGGATAGTGAGGAGATTTTCATGATTTATTTGCCCTTCCAGTTCCTCCGTAGGAGCATCAATCAGAATCATCCAGTCTGTTCCTCTGGGACTTTGTCCCGACGATACTATCTCTCCGCCCACTTCTATCAGAAAATTTTCAACTCCGTTGCGTTTAAGCATCTCGCCTATTTTATCCACGCCATAACCTTTGGCTATAGATGAGAAGTCGAGCCACGTGCCCCGCGATTTCGGTTTGAATATCATGTTTTCAGAAACTTCGCATTCTGCGATGCCCACACGCAGTCTCGCACTGTCAATCTCTTCCTGCGATGGCTCATAACCTTCGGGCTGCTCCTTGCGGCCGAAGCCCCAGAGGTCGACAAGCGGTGCCACGGTTGGGTCATAAACTCCGCCGCTCAGCCGGTTGACTTCCTTTGCCTGCTTTATCATTTCAGCTATTCCGATGGTGAGGCTGTCGGTGTCCCCGGCATTGATTTTGCTCACGGCCGACGACGGGTTGAACATCGAGAATTCCATGTCGATGCTTTTCAGCGCTGCTTTTACAGAATCGTCAAGCTCCTTGTCGCTCTGGTAGGTGATATTATAAAATGTGCCCCATGCGGGTCCCGAGATTTTCTTCCATTCCGGGGTCTTGGTGCAGGAATATATACTGCATACGACTGTCAGTATGGCAAGACAGGTAAAAATAACTCGGAAACGGCGTGCCCGTATGCCATATGCCGATTTTTTCTGAACTTCAGGTGCTTCTTTTATGTTTTTAGTTTTGAAATGCAGCATGATAAAGTTGGATTTTCATCTCGTAGGTCGTTCTAACTCGCTTCCTGTACTTACCGTCGGAGGCCGTTTGCCGACTCGCCATTTTTT
>CAYZFL010000111.1:0-8475 GCA_964477785.1 uncultured Bacteroides sp. | reverse complement strand
TGTCCTCGTCGAGGAGCTTGTATAGGAACTCGGCCTCCTTGATGTCAAGGTCCTGGTAAAGCTCTGCAATGTCGGCGGGATGCAGGCCGGCCATTTCGGCGCGTGCACGGTCGGCGTCGCCCGATGCGATGATTTGTTTGATTCTTTCTAAATCTTCTTCTGTGTATTCCTTCATGAGCGCATGGCGGCTTTAGCGCGGGGAGCAATCAGCTTGCTCTCAGGGCGGTGATCTGTTTGGTCAATTCAATAAACTGCTCAACGGAGAGCTGTTCGGGGCGGAGGGAGGCGAACAAAAGAGTGTCGGGTGCGACGGCGGGAGGCACGAGGCTTCTGAGCGAGTTGCGGAGAGTCTTGCGGCGTTGGCCGAAGGCGGTCTTGACCACGGTTTTGAAAAATTTCTCGTCGCATCCAAGGTCCTTCACATCGTTTCTTACGAGTTTCACGACGCCCGACTTTACCTTTGGCGGCGGGTTGAACACATGCTCGTCGACAGTGAAAAGGTAGCTCACGTCATACCAAGCCTGGAGGAGGACGGATAGGATGCCGCGGGCCTTCGTGCCGGGAGGCGCGGCGAGTCGCTCGGCCACCTCACGCTGGAGCATACCCGAACAGCATGTAACCCGGTCCTTGTATTCGAGCACCTTGAAAAAAATCTGCGAGGAGATATTGTAAGGGTAGTTGCCGATGATGCAGAAATTGCGGTCGCCATAAATCTCATGAAGATCGAGCTTTAGGAAGTCGGCCTCGAGGATGTGGCCGTCCAGGGCGGGAAAATTGGCCTTGAGATATACGACGCTCTCTGTGTCGAGTTCGACTACGGTGAGCTGCTGACCGTGGACGGGAATGAGAAACTGAGTGAGCATACCGGTGCCGGGGCCGATTTCCATCAGCGGCAGGCCGGCATATTCGTCCATGGTGGCTGCGATGCGTGCGGCTATATGTGAGTCGGTCAGGAAATGCTGGCCGAGTGATTTTTTAGCTTTAACTGGGCTTGGCATTTTGGTCAGGGATTTGTAATGGTTGAATCTTGAGACGCGGTCGGGACTGCGGGTCTGACCGGAGTTTCCCCGGGCCCGGCTTCAGCGGTTATGGCAGGAGCGGCATTGCGTTTTACGGCCATCATCAGCGGCTTGCGATTGTCGCAGGAGCGTTTCAGAAGCTGTGTTACCTCATATTCGGTGCTGTCGGGCCGGGGTGAGGCCTTGATGTCGCTGAAAAGCACCACAGTGCCCGGGGGGAGAGAATCGAGCTGCTCAAACGACGAGGCGCCCTTCATGCGGTCGTTCATGTAGAAATTGAGGGTGTAGCACCTGAAGGGAGGATAAACGGCGTCGATTGAATATATTTCAGAGTTTCCGGCCTGAGCCTCGACCTGAGAGAGTACGGCTTTGTCAGAGCGGTTGTTGACTGCCATGGGCTGCCCTATGGCGAGATAAACCAGGAAAAGTGAGGCTGAGATGAGCACCGCGTAGAGAGGTGCGTTGCTGCCGTGTTTCATGATGCCCTGTCTTATCCATGCCAGCGAAGCCCAGAGCGGGGCGGCGAGCAGAAGCAGATAACCCCAGCCCACAGGAGCCAGATTTGCTTTGGGAAGGCTGACGAACTGCAGGGCGATTACCGCAATCACCACCAGCAGGGCGATTATGGCAAACATCCAGGTGTAGCCTTTCATCACCTTTGTGTCGCGGAGACGGTCGATGATGCAGGTGATCCAGTATGCGAGGAAGGGGTAGGCGGGGAGAAGATAGACGCTGCGCTTGCTTGCGGGAATGGTGAAGAAAATCACCACCACGAGCACTGCGACAAAGGAGAAAAGACCCATGGGCTTAAAAGCCTCGCGGCGGTAGCGGCGTATGTCGAAACATGCGAGGATGAGGAGGAGCGTCCAGGGGGCGAGACCTGCGGCGAGGCTCATGATATTGTACCACCAGGGGTTGAGGTGGCTCTCGTAACTCATCTTGCCGAGGAGACGGCCGAAGTTTTCCTCGATCATAAGGTCGGTGAAACGCGGGCCGCCCTCGAGATAAGCGGCGTAATACCATAGGGCCGGAATCAGGAGCGAAGCCACGGCCACGCCGAGGTAAATGCCGAGAGTGGGGAAGAACCTGTCGCCACGCAGCAGGGCATAGACACCCATGATGAAGCATGGCAGGAGTGAGCCGACAGGACCTTTTGTGAGGGTGGCGATAGAAAGGAGTATGATTACTCCCAGCCATCTGAGGGCTTTGTCGCGGCAGTTGCGCATCTCATGAAGGTCATACATCATGAGCATGGCGGTGACCATGGCGGCGGTGAGAATCATGTCGACGCGGCAGTTTGTGCCGGCGCGGAAAACCTCGAAAGTTGTGGCCGTTACCATCGCGCAGATAAAGCCGAACCTTTCGCCGCGCCATTTGCCGGCCCATCGGAAAATCGCCCAGCACATGAGAATGAGTGCCAGCGCCGAGGGAAGGCGAGAGAGATATTCGTTGACCTCGCCGCCGTTGAAAAGCCAAGAGAAAACAGCTATGCACCATCCGAGGAATGGCGGCTTGTAGGGCAGGTCGGAGCCATAGCTCAGAGGCAGGAGCCAGTCGCTGTATTTCAGACAAGAAACGGCCTGAATGGCCTCGCGGGGCTCGCCTTTGGAGTAAAAGAGAGTCTCGCCCAGCCACGGCAAAATCATCACCGCAAGCAGCAGTAGCAATATAATCTGGGTGCTCGCCCGCAGGCGATGGGTTTCTGTAAATGCCGACATATATCTTATAAAAATTGCTTTAACTTGCAAATTTAGTCTTTTTTATTTATTGTCGCGGGATTTATTGACAAAAATATGGGTCCGGGCGGCTAAAAATGCCGTAAAAACCGCTAACTTTGCACCCGTGATTAGAAAAACAGGCATATTTATAATGTCGCTGAGCCTTGTGCTGGCGCTATTGTGGTCGTGCTCATCCGTGAAGCATGTGCCCGACGGCAGCTATCTGCTCGACAAAGTGACTATAAAGACCGACAGTGCGGGGAAAGAAATCAACACAGACGAGCTATACAATTTCCTGCGCCAGACGCCCAATCACAAGGTGCTCGGCTTCGCAAAGCTTCAGCTTGCCACATACAATCTCTCGGGCTCAGACTCCACAAAATGGTATAACCGCTGGCTGCGCAACATAGGTCAGCCGCCGGTGATATACGACGAAGAACTTACGGCCGCCTCGGCGCGACAGCTCAGGATGGCGCTTATCAACCGCGGCTATCTCGATGCACAGGTAGAGGCCGATACCATATCGCGGAACCACAAGAAAATGGAGGTCAATTACCGCATCACGCCGGGCAGACCAAGGACTATAGGAAGCCTCGGCTATGAGATAGCCGATGAAAAACTTGCCGAGGTGGTTTTCAACGACACGTCAAAGGTTATATTCAGGCCCGGGGCAATGTTTGACCGCAATGTGCTCGACGAGGAGCGCGCCCGCATAGCCAAGAACCTGAGAGATAAAGGATATTACGGCTTCTCGAAAGAAAACATAGTGTTTATCGCCGATACGGTTGCCGGCGACAACCGCGTAGACCTTACAATGCGCGTGAGCCTGCCGCGCTATGTCACAGAGTATACGGCATCGCAGCGTGACAGCTCGGCTAACGGCAAAATCAATGAATTCATAGGCACGCCCGACGATCCGCGCTCGGCAACCGGACGCTACCTTCTCGGAAAAATATTTTTCTACGTCGACGCCGATCCGGCAGTGAACCCTGAGGTACCCTACGACACTGTGGAATACAAAGGCATCACCGTGGTATACGGTCAGGACCGATATCTGAAACCTTCGATTCTCGACGAGAAATGCCTCATGAAACCCGGTCTGCCCTTCAACGAGCGAGATGAGGAGCGCACCTATGAGTCGCTGGCGCAGTTGGGCATATTGAAATTCATAAACATAGAGCTGAAGCCGGTGGCCGCGATAGACGGCGAGACCATACTTGACGCAGACATAATACTCTCACGAAACAAGAAGCAGGGCATCACGGTGGAACTCGAAGGCACCAATTCGGAGGGTGACTTGGGCTTCGGTGCCGGACTCACTTACCGTCACCGCAACCTGGCGAAGGGTTCGGAGATGCTTACGGCAAAAATCCGCGGATCATACGAAAGCCTCTCGGGTAAGCTCGACGGGTTTATCAACAATCGGTTCACGGAATACGCCTCGGAGGTGGGCATCACCTTCCCGAAATTCGAGTGCCCCTTTGTGAAGAAATCGTTCAAGCAGAAGATACTGGCCAACACGGAATTCGCCGTATCCTTCAACTACCAGGAGCGACCTGAGTACACGCGCATCATAGCCGGTGCGGCATGGAAATACAAATGGAGCCGACGCCGCAACAGGTTTATGACAAACCATACCTACGACTTCGTCGACATCAACTATGTGAAACTGCCAAGATCGACTCTCAATCTGCTTGACGAAATTTCGCCCAACCCGCTGCTGCGCTACAGCTATGAGGAGCACCTGATAATGCGCATGGGTTATACCTACTCGCGCACCAACCGGCGCATACCCACAGCCACGGTCAACGCCTTCGCCATACAGCCATACGTCAGCTCGCTGCGATTCTCGGTGGAGACGGCCGGCAACTTCCTATATGCCATATCGTCGCTTACGGGTGCCAGGCGCAAGGAAGGCGCATACAAAGTATTCGGCACGCAGTATTCGCAGTATGCCAAAGCCGACTTCGACTATACATATACCAAGAACTTCAACTCGCGCAATGCCATGGCCTTCCATGTGGGCGCAGGCATAGCGGTGCCATACGCCAACTCGTCGATGGTGCCGTTTGAGAAGAGATTCTATGCCGGCGGCGCAAACGGCGTGAGAGGATGGGGCGTGCGTACTCTTGGCCCGGGTGCCTACGATTCGAAAAACTCGCTCACCGACTTTATAAACCAGTGCGGCGACATCCGTCTTGACCTTAGCCTGGAGTACAGGGCCAAACTGTTCTGGGTATTCGAGAGCGCGCTGTTTATAGATGCGGGCAATATATGGACCATCCGCAACTATCCGAATCAGCCCGGCGGCATGTTTAAGTTCGACAAATTCTACAAACAGATAGCCCTTGCCTACGGTATAGGCCTGCGAATGGACTTCACCTACTTCCTGCTGCGTCTCGACTTAGGCATGAAGGCCCATAATCCGGCGGCAAACCAGGAGCCTTGGCCGCTGATACATCCCAAATGGAAACGCGACTCAAACTTCCATTTCTCGGTAGGCTATCCGTTCTGAGAAGTCTGAACCCGCAGGATGTATTCGGCGTTCACACATAGGCCATTAGGGCTTAAAATGCATAAAACACATAATTATAGAATAATGAGACGATATATAATATTTGACCTTGACGGTACATTGCTCAACACTATCGCCGACCTTGCCGACGCCACCAATTTCGCCCTTAGATGCGTGGGTATGCCGCCGCATCCGGTTGAGGCATATAAATTTATGGTTGGCAACGGCGTGGACAAACTCCTGCGCAGGGCCATGCCTTCGGCAGAGAGCAACGACGACAAGGCTTTCGAGGAGCTGCGTCAGTTTTTCTATCAGTATTATGGCGAGCACTGTTTCGACCTCACCGAGCCATATCCCGGCATACGGCAGATGCTCGACACCCTCGCGTCGAGGGATATCAATTTTGCCGTGACCTCAAACAAATATCAGGAAGCGGTGACAAAAATCATAAACCATTTCTTCCCGGGGCTGCCGTTTAAGGCGATATTGGGCAAATCCGACTTCCGTCCGGCCAAGCCCGACCCGTCGATTGTGTTCGAGGCTCTGTCGATCTGGCCGACACCCAAGAGCGAGACGCTTTATGTGGGCGATTCGGGCGTGGACATGGCTACGGCCAAGCGGGCCTGTGTAGATGCCGTTGGCGTGACCTGGGGCTTCAGACCGCTGTCGGAACTTAGAGCCGAGTCGCCGGAATTTATTATCTCCGAGCCCGACGAACTTATCTCCATTGCGATGAAATAAGGTACATCGAAAATAGAATCACATAGATTGGACGCTCTCGTCGAAATTGATAGAATCGTTTTTTGTCGATTAGCCTTCAGGCTACGAAGCTAATCCGGAAGAGAAAGATCAGAGAGTCTCCAAACTGCGTAAAGAGGTAATATGCCAATAGTACGATCAATTTGGAGTCCGGTATCATCGGTGTCCGATACTTTCAACAGCCCGAAATTTTCCAACGAGCAGCGTATGCCGATTGAAAGCTCTTTCTTTTCCATGAAAAGCCTCAGGCTCTTCATTTTCCCAGAAGTCCCGGCCTTTACTTCAATGGGCAGGCACCTTGCGTTCTTTGCTATTACATATTCCACTTCAGAGGTGGCATTTCTATCCAGATTCTCCCAATAGAAGAGCTCATATTTACTTTGAGGATTGGAGGCTTTCATAAGTTCAAGTCCGGCCGTTAGTTCTGCCACAATGCCTTTGTTTACGAGGTCTGGGGCTTCTCCGGCCAGTATAAGTCTGGTCAGTTCTCTGTCATCATCATAGTTCATCGCCAACACCCGAAGCAGTAATCCGGTATCGAGATAATCATATCTGGTGAACTTTGGATTCACCTGCGCACCCAGGGGGAGGCCGTTAGCTGCAGACATCTGTACCGGTATGATTATTCCGGCATCGCGGAGAAGTCTGAGGCCTTCTTTAACTTCTCCAGATTTATATCCTCCGTCTACTTTGCTGTAAACAAACTTCTTGCCTGACTGACGTACTACGGCTGACAATGTGTTGCGGAGCAGCTGTGGGTCGACTTTTTTCGCATACTTGGCAAAGTCATCATAATAGCTTTGCTGGATATCATTCTGCTCGTCCTGACAGGCTGAATAATCCTGAGTCTCGACCCAAGCGGAAACACTTGCGGGCATACCTCCAACCATTAAAAACGACCGGAGTTCAGAAACAAGGCGAGAATGAAGGCTGTCTTCTATAGGGTGGTGCCAATCAGCGGCAGCGATTTTCTCTATCCACATGTTTTTCCCACGTGCCATCAGAAACTCCTTGAACGACATCGGATACATGAATACGGATCTTATGCGCCCAACACCATATGAAGGCATTTCGTTCAGAGCGAATTCCAGAAGAGATCCGGCAGCTACAACATGCAGCTCGGGATAATTCTCTTTGAAAAACCACAGGCTTTTTAATGCCGCCGGGCAATTCTGAATCTCGTCGATAAACAGAAGAGTTTCTCCAGGAATCACAAGTACATTATGCACAGCCCCGAGACGCTGGCTTAGTTCGTGTACATCAGAAATTTCTTCGAAGAGTCGGCATAAATCCTTTTCTTTCTCAAGGTTAATCTCAAGGTAATGGTCGAACGTCTCCCCCAAATGTTTTATGGCCCAGGACTTGCCGACCTGTCTGGCACCGCGCACAAGAAGAGGTTTTCGACGAGGAGATTCCTTCCATTTCAGGAGTTCGGTATCAATATTTCTTTTAAGATATGGCATAGTCTATTGGCTGTTTTGGAATGCAAAGATAATCAATTTATTATGAAAATCCAAAGGAATAAAGCTATGATTCTAGACAAAATCCAAAGGAATAAAGCTGTGATTTTAGACAAAATCCAAAGGAATAGATTGCTTATAACAAAGAGAAAGAGTCGACGTCGTGGGCGTGACATGGGGATTCCGGCCCGTTTCCGAGCTCAAGGCCGAGTCGCCGGAATTTATCATCTCCGAGCCTGACGAGCTTATCTCCATTGCGATGAAGTAATTGATAGTAAGGGATTTTATTTTATTACCCGAACTTTGACGGGAGGCATAATGTTATTCTATTTAGAATCAAAGTAAAACTGAAATCTAAAAGAATAAGATATTATGGCAAAAATTGGAATTTTTTACGGGTCGTCGACCGGTGTAACGGCAGAAGTGGCTAAAGAGATAGCAAAGGCTCTGAATGTGGCTGATGCCGATGTGCATGATGTGGCAAAGTCAAAACCATCGGATTTAGGCAATTACGATATACTCGTCCTTGGCTCGAGTACATGGGGCGACGGTGATATTGAGCATGAATGGTATGACTTCCTCGACGGGGCGAAGGCTCTTGACCTGAAGGGAAAGAAAATTGCGATATTCGGCTGCGGCGACGAGACGATGGCCGATACTTTCTGCAACGCCGTGGGCATACTCTATAAAGAGATGAAGAAAACCGGAGCTGAGATGATTGCGCCTTTCGATGCCGTGGGCTATAATTTCAACCATTCGGAAGCCGCCCTGGGCAATCACACATACGCCGGACTAATGCTCGACCAGGTGAACCATCCCCAGCTTACTCCCGGTCGCATCGCCGAATGGGTAAAAGAGATAAAGTAAATAAGATTTAGAGGGAAAATACAAACTGGGGCCGTGTCAAAGAGAGACGCGGCCCCGGCGTTTTAGTTGGGGTTTTAATTTATATTATTACTGTCCGCTAAACGATAGATCAGTGAGTCCAACTTCTTGAGAAGCAG
>CAYZFL010000110.1:0-8784 GCA_964477785.1 uncultured Bacteroides sp. | reverse complement strand
ACGAGCAGACCGCCTGTCAGAGCCATGGCCTCTACCATGAGCACGCCAGGCATCACGGGTTCCTGAGGGAAGTGGCCGGTGAAGAAGGGCTCGTTGGTGGTCACGTTCTTAACGCCTACAATATAGTTGTCGCTCTTCTCTATCACCTTGTCTACCAAGAGCATGGGGTAACGGTGGGGAAGAAGCTGACGGATGCGCACATTGTCGAAGATGGGAGGGAGGTCGGGATTATATACGGGTGCTTGCACGTCGTTGTGACGGATGGTGTTGCGTATGTCCTTGGCCAGGCGGGTATTGATGGTGTGGCCCGGCTTGGTCGCGATGACTTTGCCGAGAAGCGGACGGCCTATTAGTGCTAAGTCGCCGAGCACATCGATGATTTTGTGGCGTGCGGGCTCGTTGTTCCACTGCAGGGGCTTGTCGTTGATATAGCCGAAGGAGCTTACCGTGCGGTGCTCGGCGTGCATCAGGTCGGCGATATGGTCGAGGGTTTCCTGCGACATGGGTGAATCGTAGATTACTATTGCGTTGTCGAGGTCCCCGCCCTTTATGAGGTTGTTTTTGAGCAGGGGCTCGATTTCGCGGAGGAACACGAAGGTGCGTGCGCCGGAAATTTCATCGTTGAACTTACCTATCTCCTCCATCGAGGCATACTGGTTGAAGAGCACGGGCGAGTCATAACCTATTTTGACCTCAACGCTGAGTTTGTCGTCGGGTACGACTATGATTTTCGAGCCGGTGGCCTCGTCGGCCACTTCGATGCGGTGCTTTACCACGAAGAAAGACTTGTCGGCTTTCTGCTCCACAAGACCCACGCGGGCTATCTCGTCGGCGAAAGGCTTGGCGCTCCCGTCGAGGATGGGCACCTCAGGTGCGTTGATTCTGATAAGGCAGTTGTCGACGCCGGCTGTGTAGAGGGCTGCCAGGGCATGCTCGACGGTTGACACCTTCACATCGCCGCGTTTTAAAACGGTGCCTCTTTCGGTGCCCACTACATTTTCGACGACGGCGTCGATTATGGGTTCTCCTTCAAGATCTATGCGCTGGAATTTATAGCCGTGTTTGTCGGGCGCGGGGCAGAAGGTTGCCTCTATGTCTGCGCCTGTATGAAGTCCTTTTCCTCTAAGGGTGAAGGCTTCTTTAAGTGTTGTCTGCTTCATTTCTTTATGCTGCGATGTGATATTGGTTTCCTGGTAAATTATTTTGCGTCGGAGCTTTTATCTGATCCCTGGGGCAACACGGCCTTTTCAAGCTCCGAAACGCGGAAGTAGAGTTTGCCGAGATTTTTGATGTTGACGGCAGAGCGGGCGAATTCGCCGCCGCTCACTGCCGGATAGCCTATGATGCGGCTGCCCGAGGGCACGTTGTTGGGCACACCCGACTGGGCGCCTATCACCACGTTGTCGCCTATCTCGATGTGACCCGAGATGCCCACCTGTCCGCCTATCATGCAGTGGCGGCCTATCTTCGACGAGCCGGCGATACCGGTCTGGGCGGCGATTACTGTGTTGGAGCCCACGGTGACATTGTGTGCCACCTGTATGAGATTGTCGAGCTTCACACCGTTTTCAATTCTCGTGCTGCCCATTGTTGAGCGGTCTACGGTGGTGTTTGCTCCTATCTCAACGTTGTCGCCTATCTCGACTATACCTATCTGCGGTATCTTGTCATAGTTGCCCTGAAGGGTGGGAGCGAAGCCGAACCCGTCGGAACCTATCACCGCGCCGGAGTGGATTATGCAGTCGCGGCCTATCTTGCAGCCGTGATAGATTTTTACACCGGGGTAAAGCTTGGTGCCTTCACCTATCTCCACATTTGCGCCTATGTAGCATTGAGGATAAATCTTTACCCCTTTGCCGAGCTTGGCTCCGGGTGCGATGTAGGTGAAAGCTCCTATGTAAGAGTCGGCCGGGACCTCAACACCTTCCGAGATTTTGCAGGGCTCCTCCACGCCGCTGGGCTCATGCTCTATGGCTTTCTGGGCCATGGTCATAAGCACCGAGAGGGTGACGTAGGGGTCGGCCACGCGGATAAGGGTGGTATGCAGAGGCTCCGTTGCCTCAAAGTCTTCACTAACCAGCACGGCCGATGCCTTGGTGGTATAAATATAATGGGTATACTTGGGATTTGCCAGAAATGTAATCGAGCCCGGACGGGCTTCCTCTATTTTTGAGAAGGTGGAAATCTCCACATTGGCGTCTCCTTCAACTTTGCCTTTAACCTGGTCGGCTATGTCCTGGGCGGTAAATGTCATTTTGGAATGGTTTATATTCGATTTGCAAAGTTCCTAAAAAAAATTGGATTAAGAGCAAAAGTGACCATAAAAATAGCACAAATGAGTGAAAAAGTGCAAATTCTAAGGTTTTTGACAAGAAAATCCGGTTCTGCGAGCAGCTTAAACGGAACATTACTGGCTTCAATACTCGGGAAAGTCGAGAGTGGTGAGCTCGAGTTTTTCGGGAGTTCCGATGTCGTGCCAGCGGAATGGCTCGCCGGTGCCGCTCCATGCCGTATAGGTGTGGTCGCGGCAGGTGTCGATGTAAAAGTCGGTGATTGAGAAGGGCGTGCCTTCGGGGCAATATTCTTTCAGCAGAGAAAGCATTTCCGGCCTTATCACATGAATGCCTCCGAAGGCTAAAGCGATGAGCGAGGAGGCGGACCGGGCATCGATGCCCTTGCCACGGTAAATGCCTTTGTCGATGTTTTCCCAGCCTCTGAGGCACGCTTCGCAGTCGAAGAGGAAATAACGGGAAGTGCGGCGGTCGGTGGCGAGAAGCGCGCCGAGGCTTTCGGGCCGGCTTTCCAGGTCGGCCTCCATCTGACGCAGGTCGAGGTCCTCGATTATGTCGACGTTATGCACCAGAATATTCTCCCTGCCCGAGAAGAGATGGGCGGCTTTGACAAGACCGCCGCCGGTGTCGAGCAGCAGGTCGCTCTCGTCTGATATGCTCACCTCGATGCCGGGTAGGGTCATGGAACGGAGATGCTCCGTGATTTGCTCGGCGAAGTGATGCACGTTTACCACCACATGCCTCACACCTGCCTTTATCATGGCTATGAGAGTGATGTCAAGGGCGGTAAGACCGTTGCGGCCTACCGGCGCGAGGGCCTTGGGATGGTAGTCGGTAAAGGGTTTGAGCCTCGAGCCTATGCCCGCGGCAAATATCATGCCTTCCATTATACGCTTTGCATTTTGGTTTCGACTCTCACGTGAGCTTAAAATCCGGTCGCCGATTATTTAGGCTCGAAGGTCTCCTCGATGTCCTGCTCGCGGTGAACGAGGTGAACTTTGACGTTAAACTTCTCGTGGAGATGGTCGGCCATGGCTTTGGCACAGTAAACCGAGCGGTGCTGGCCGCCGGTACAGCCGAATGAAACCATAAGGTTTGTGAATCCGCGCTCGATGTATTTCTTTACTGAGGCGTCGACAAGAGCCGTGCAATGGTCGAGGAACTCGAGCACTTCGCTCTCCTGCTCCAGAAACTCTATTACGGGTTTGTCGAGGCCGGTGAAGGGCTTGTAACGGTCGTACTTGCCGGGATTGTTTACGGCGCGGCAATCAAACACGAAACCGCCGCCGTTGCCTGATGCGTCGGCCGGAATGCCTTTTTTATATGCGAAGCTCATAACCTTGACCGTAAGCACACGTTTCTTCTGCTCGGTAGTAAACTGTTTCATGTTTACCAGGCGGTTGAGCATCTCATTGAGATAGGGATACTCCATAAAGGGCTGTTTGAGCAGCGAGCGGAGATTTGCTATGGCGAAAGGCACGCTCTGCATGAAGTGGGGTTTCTTCTCGAAATAGCCTCGGAAGCCGTAGGCGCCCAGCACCTGAAGTGTGCGGAAAAGCACGAAATGCCTCAGCTGCTCCATGAAATATTCCTTATCGATGGCCTGGTATTTGCGGAGCGAGTCGATATACTGGTCGATGAGCTCGAGCTTGAGCGAGTCGGGGAAATTGGCTTTGGCCTGCCAGAGAAACGAGGCCACGTCGTAGTAATACGGACCCTTGCGTCCGCCCTGGAAGTCGATGAACCAGGGCTCGCCGTCTTTAATCATGACGTTTCTCGACTGGAAGTCGCGGTACATGAATGTCGATGACTTGGAGCGGAGAAGCACCTCGCTGAGCGCGCGGAAATCGTCTTCGAGCTTGTCCTCGGCGAAGTCGAGGCCGGTGGCCTTGAGGAAGCAGTATTTGAAATAATTGAGATCCCACATTATCGAGCGCAGGTCAAACTCCGAGGCCGGGTAGCATTTGGAGTAGTCGAGGCCCGACGAGCCGGCAAACTGTATGTCGGGCAGCAGCCTTATGGTCTTGGTTAGCAGCTCTTTCTCCTCGTTTGAGAACGAACGTGTGAGACGCCCTTTTTCTATGGCGTTGAAGAGGAGGGTGTCGCCGAGGTCGGTCTGGATGTAGCTCATGCGGTCGTCTGAAACCTTGAGCACCTCGGGTACCGGCAGGTTCTTTTTCTTAAACTGTGAATCGAAGTAGATGAAAGCCTCGTTTTCGGGCAGACAGTCGCCGAGAACGCCGATGAGGGTCTGCGGGCCTTTGAGCCTGAAATAACGACGGTTAGAACCTGACGAGGGAAGCTCTTCGATAGTTTCGGGAGGGAAGCCGGTAAGCTCTGCGTAGAGCGAAATCAGCGGGGCGTGCTCCGGATTGGCCATAGATTTGTATGTGGTTTTAGGGTTTGGTGATTTAGAAATGGCGGAGGCGTCGGTTTAAGTCGGTGTGACTTTCCATAACCTCCTGAATATGATTGTCAGTTGCCCATTTCGGAGACGAATAGCACTTTTACGAGCCTTATTTCGCGTTCGGTGAAGGGCGGGCAGAATTCCGAGTAGGCGCCTGTGAGATCGTCGCTGTCGCTTGATGCGAGAAAATCGCGTATTTCGCTCATATCGTCGGGGTCCATAATCTCGTCGAGGTAGTAACGGATATTGATTTTAGTGCCGGAGTTGACTATGGCCTCGAGTTCGTCGATAAGCTGATCCATGTCGAGGCCGTGGCTTTCGGCTATGCCTTCGAGGTCGATCTTGCGGTCGATGGCCTGGATAATCGAAATCTTGACTTTCGATTTGTTGGCTACCGAGCGGACCCTGAGGTCCTCGGGGCGCTCAATTTCGTTTTCCTCTACGTATGAGCTGATTACTTTAACAAATTCCTCGCCGTAGCGTTTTGCTTTGCCGGCACCTACGCCTGGTATGTTCTGAAGTTCTTCCAGTGTCACAGGGTATGATGTGGCCATGGCTTCGAGCGAGGGATCCTGAAATATCACATATGGAGGCAGGTTTGCCTTCGACGCTATCTTTTTTCTAAGTGCGTTAAGGACTGCGTATAATTCGGCGTCGAGAGCGAATGAGGCTCCCGACTTAGGCGCAGGTTCAAATTCTTCGTCAGTAAAATCGCGATCTTCGTACATATTGAATTTCACAGGGTTGAGCAGAAACTCCTCTCCTTTTTTTGTAAGGAAGAGGGTTCCGTAGCATTCGATATCCTTGCTGAGGAAACCGTCGAGGACGGCCTGGCGGAGCAGGGAATTACAGAATTTAACATTGGAATACTTTGTGGAGCCAAACACCTCAAGCTCGTTGTGGCGGTAAGACTTCACGTTGTTGGTGAGGCGTCCGAGCATCACATCGGTTATATGCTCGGGACGGAACCGCGGGCCGAGACATTTCACGGTCTCGAGCGCGGAGTACAGTTCGTCGGTTGCTTCCACCGTGTTGCGCGGATGGAGGCAGTTGTCACAGTTGCCGCAGTTGGTTTCGGCGTAGTTTTCGCCGAAGTAGTGGAGGAGGGTCCTGCGGCGGCATACCGATGATTCGGCGTAGGCAGCGGTCTCCATAAGGAGCTGGCGCCCTATTTCCTGCTCGTTCAGAGGCTTGCCCTGCATGAATTTTTCCATTTTCTGCAGGTCTTTGTGGGCATAGAAAGCGAGACAGACGCCCTCGCCGCCGTCGCGGCCGGCACGTCCGGTCTCCTGATAGTAGCCTTCGAGCGACTTGGGCATGTCGTAGTGTATCACAAACCTCACGTCGGGCTTGTCAATACCCATTCCGAAGGCTATGGTGGCTACTATGACGTCGATTTTCTCAAGCAGGAAAGCGTCCTGATTTGCTGATCGGGTCTCGGAGTCCATGCCGGCATGATAGGGTAGCGCCGGTATGTTGTTGACCTGAAGCAGTTCGGCCATTTCTTCCACCTTCTTGCGGCTGAGACAGTAGATGATGCCGCTCTTGCCGGGTCTCTGCTTGATGAAGCGGATGATGTCGCGGTCTAAATCGCGTGTTTTCGGCCTTATTTCATAGTAGAGGTTCTCGCGGTTGAACGACGATTTGAAAACCGTGGCGTCGGTCATGCCGAGACTCTTCTCTATGTCGTGCTGCACCTTAGGCGTGGCGGTGGCCGTGAGAGCAATCACCGGGCGGGTGCCTATGCGATTGATTACCGGGCGTATACGGCGGTATTCGGGTCTGAAATCGTGTCCCCACTCCGAAATGCAGTGCGCCTCGTCAATGGCGAAGAAAGAGATGCGCACGTTGCGCAGGAAGTTGATGTTGTCTTCCTTGGTAAGCGACTCGGGGGCGACATAGAGGAGCTTGGTGCGTCCTGCGAGAATGTCTTTCTTAACCTTTTCTATTGTCTGGCGGTTGAGCGAGGAGTTGAGGAAATGAGCCACATCGTCGCCTTCGCTGAAGTGCCTTATGGAATCGACCTGATTTTTCATCAGCGCGATGAGGGGGGAAACCACGATGGCGGTACCTTCTGAGATCAGCGCCGGCAGCTGATAGCAGAGCGACTTGCCGCCGCCCGTAGGCATGAGCACAAAAGTGTCGCGGCCTTCGAGCAGGTTGCTTATGATGGCTTCCTGATTGCCTTTGAAGGAGTCGAAGCCGAAGTGATGCTTGAGCGCGTCGATGAGTGTCTGATGGGCGATCGGCATGGTGTGGGTTAAATGCGGTTGACTGGTTTTGGATTAGGAATCACACGGCGGCAGCTTCGAAATGCGCTTGTGAGAGACGCTCTGCGGCATATTCGGGTGTGACGGTAAATTCCCTGATGTCGGGATTCGAGGGGATGTTGAACATGGCGTCCATCATTATGGCCTCCACTATCGAGCGGAGGCCGCGGGCGCCAAGTTTGTATTCTATGGCCTTGTCGACGATGAAGTCGAGGGTTTCGGGCGCGAAGGTAAGCTTCACGTTGTCCATTGCGAAAAGCTTCTCATACTGCCTTATGACAGCGTTTTTAGGCTCGGTGAGCACACGGCGCAGGGCGTCGCGGTCGAGCGGCTCGAGGTGGGTCACGATGGGCAGACGGCCTATGATTTCGGGGATGAGGCCGAAGGCCTTGAGGTCCTGCGGAGCCACATATTTCATGTAGTCCTCCTTGTTTTTGTGGCGGATGCCTGAGCCGGAAGCCTCATAGCCCACGGTCGTGGAGTTGAGGCGGCGGGCGATGCGTTCCTCGATGCCGTCGAAAGCACCTCCGCAGATGAAGAGAATGTTTTTTGTATCTACGGGAATCATCTTCTGCTCGGGATGCTTGCGGCCGCCTTGCGGAGGCACATTCACTATCGAGCCTTCGAGAAGTTTGAGAAGACCCTGCTGAACGCCCTCGCCGCTCACGTCGCGGGTGATGGAGGGATTGTCGCCCTTGCGGGCTATCTTGTCTATTTCATCTATGAACACGATACCTCGCTCGGCTTTAGCCACGTCATAATCAGCGGCCTGAAGCAGACGGGTAAGAAGACTTTCGATATCTTCGCCCACATATCCGGCCTGGGTGAGCACCGTAGCGTCGACAATGGTGAAGGGCACATCGAGCAGACGGGCGATAGTTCTGGCAAGGAGTGTCTTGCCGGTGCCGGTGGGACCCACCATGATGATGTTGCTCTTTTCGATGTCGACATCATCTGTTTTCTGACCGAGGCGCTTGTAGTGGTTGTAGACAGAGACAGCCAGAAACTTCTTGGCGTCATCCTGCCCGATTACATAATCGTCGAGGAATTTTTTGATTTCGGCCGGTTTCTTTACCTTGGAGGTGTCGAAAAGCTCCGGCTCGGCAGGTCGTTTGCCGCCTGCGCCGGTCCTGTCGGTTATGATTGAATGAATGCCCTCGACGCATTCATCACAGATAAATGCGCCGGGCTGTAAGGGTGAGGGTATGAGGTAGTTGACCTCTGCTATGCCGCGGCCGCAGAAAGAGCAATGCTGCGAGTCTTTACCGGCCCCTGTTTTTTTAGCTGACATATAGTATTATTTCAGAATAAATCGGAAAATTACTTCAGACTGCTTACACGAAACTGTCAATGTGTCGTGCCTGGCAATCACTTCTTGTTTTTGACGAGCACGCGGTCGATCATGCCGTAGTCTTTGGCTTCCTCGGCAGTCATCCAGTAGTCGCGGTCTGAGTCGCGCTCAACTTTTTCGAAAGGCTGGCCCGAATGGTCGGCGATAATGGTATAGAGTTCTTTCTTGAGTTTCTGGATTTCGCGGGCGGTGATTTCGATATCCGAGGCCTGACCCTGAGCGCCGCCCATGGGCTGGTGGATCATGACGCGCGAGTGCTTGAGGGCGAAACGCTTGCCTTCGGCGCCGCTCACGAGGAGCACTGCAGCCATGGACGCTGCGATGCCGGTGCAGATTGTCGACACGTCGCAGCTCACATACTGCATGGTGTCGTAGATGCCGAGGCCGGCGTAAACCGAACCGCCGGGAGAGTTGATATAGATGGAGATATCCTTGCCGGGGTCGGAGGAGTCAAGATAGAGGAGC
>CAYZFL010000109.1:0-8806 GCA_964477785.1 uncultured Bacteroides sp. | reverse complement strand
GTGAAGCACGAACTCGTCGACTCTCCCTACAACAAGCGCCGCGAGAGCTGCGAGCGCGTGGCCGGGAAGCTTGGCATGGATACCCTGCGCGACGCCACAATGGGAATGCTTGATGCTATAAAGAATGATATTTCAGCCGAGGATTATTCGAGAGCTAAGTTTGTGATAGGCGAGAAGCAGCGCGTGCTCGATGTCTGCGACGCTCTCGTGCGCGGCGACTACGAGACCGTGGGCGACCGCATGTACAAGACTCACGAAGGTCTGTCGAAAGACTATGAAGTGAGCTGCGAGGAACTCGACTATCTCAACGGCATAGCCCGCGAGTGTGGCGTGACCGGCTCGAGAATCATGGGCGGAGGCTTCGGCGGATGCACCATCAACCTTGTCAAAGACGATCTCTACGACAATTTCATAGCAGAGGCAAAGAAGAAATTCGCCTCTAAATACGGTCATGAGCCCGTAGTTTACGACGTGGTGATAAGCGATGGATCGCGCCGCATCGACGACTGAACATTATCGCCTCTGAATATTCAAACAGATTTGAAATGAAACCAACATTGTTTGTGCTGGCTGCCGGCATGGGCAGCCGCTATGGCGGTCTCAAACAGCTCGACGCTCTCGGCCCTCACGGCGAGACTATCATGGACTATTCGATTTACGATGCCTTAAAAGCCGGCTTCGGAAAGCTCGTGTTTGTTATCCGCAAGGATTTCGAGCAGCAGTTTCGTGAGAAAATCATAAGCAAATATGAAAAGTATATACCGGTTGAGATCGTGTTCCAGTCGCTTGACGCACTTCCCGAGGGCTGCAAAGTGCCCGAAGGCCGCGAGAAGCCATGGGGGACCAACCACGCCTTGTGGATGGGCCGCAAGGTTATACATGAGCCATTTGCCGTGCTCAACGCCGACGACTATTATGGCGCCGACTCTTTCCGCGTGATGGCCGATTTCCTTTCGGCTCTTCCCGGGAATTCAGCGGGCCGATATGCCATGGTGGGCTTCAGATGCGGCAACACATTGAGCGACAGCGGTTCCGTTTCACGCGGCATCTGTTCTAAAGATGAGAACGGCAATCTTACCTCCGTAGTGGAACGCAAGCAGATAGAGCGGCGCGACGGTGAGGTGAAATTCCTCGATGAAAAAGGCGACTGGAAAGCAGTGGACGAGAATGTGCCCGTAAGCATGAATTTCTGGGGCTTCACCCCCGACTATTTCGACTATACGGCTGACTTTCTCAAACGCTTTGTCAACAAACCCGAGACCCAGGCAAATCCCAAGGCGGAATTTGTGATTCCGATGCTTGTCGACGAACTTGTTGAGGGAGGCAAAGCCACAGTAAAGGTCCTTGATACGACGAGCCGCTGGTTTGGCGTGACATATCCCGAAGACCGCCCCGGAGTGGTTGAGAAATTCGCAGGTCTCGCCCGGCAGGGACTCTATCCCGAAGGGCTCTTTACGTAAAAATGCTTATGACGTTCGGTTCCGATAAACTTTTTATCGGTAACCGGACGTAATCTAATAAATTATACCTACCTAATTATGAAAGTACTGATGATCAATGGCAGCCCGCGTGGCGAGTCGAATACCTATCTGGCCCTCGGCGAGGTGGCAAAGAGCCTCGAAGAGGAAGGAATAGAGAGTGAAATCGTGAACATCGGCGTCAAGCCCGTCCAGGGCTGTATCGCATGTTATAAATGTGTGGAACTGGGTCGCTGCATATTCCATGACGAGATTTATGAGACCATCTGCGCCAAGATGGCAAAGAGCGACGCTCTGGTGATAGGCAGCCCCACATATTTCGCAGGCCCGGCCGGAAGTCTCTGCGCCATCCTCGACCGTCTCTTCTTCTCGGCAGGGCATCTCTTCGCCTATAAGCCCGGGGCATGTGTGGCAGTGGCACGCAGAGGCGGTGCGTCGGCTACTTTCGACCGTCTCAACAAGTATTTCACCATCTGCAATATGCCTGTCGTTTCGTCGCAGTACTGGAACATAGTCTATGGTGCGACTCCCGGCGAGGCCAAATTTGATGCCGAGGGTCTCCAGACCATGCGTCGTCTCGGCAAGAATATGGCATGGATGCTCAAGAACCTCGCCAACGCTCCCAGACCCGAATTCAGCGAGGAAAGAGCCCGCACCAACTTTATCCGCTGAAGCATTCCGAACAGGGACATTATGTAATTTATATTAATCACATTAGTAATCGTTTATGTCAGATATCAAGATAGTGATCCTCGATGGTTTTGTGGCCAACAGCGACGACCTGAGCTGGGAGGATATAGCGAGGCAGGGCGAGCTTTATGTTTATCCCCGCACGGAAAAGAACGAAGTGATAGCACGCTGTCAGGGCGCCACGGCAGTGTTTACCAACAAGGTGCCCTTTGACGCCGAGACCTTTGATGCTCTGCCCGACCTTAAGTTCATAGGCGTCCTCGCCACCGGCTACAATATTATAAACCTTGACGCCGCACGACGTCATGGAGTTACGGTCTGCAATGTACCCGCTTACAGCTCCGACTCTGTGGCCCAGCTCACCTTCGCTCTCCTGCTGAGCATCACAAACCGCGTGGCCGACTATTTTGCAGGCGTTTCGCTCGGCGACTGGAGCCGGTGCATCGACTTCAGCTATCGCCTCGCTCCCATTTCGGAGCTTTCAGGCAAGACCATGGGTATCTATGGCCTCGGCAATATTGGACAGACCGTCGCCGGCATAGCCCATGCTTTCGGCATGAAGGTAATCAGTCCCACCTCGAAGCCGCAGGACAAGATTCCGCCTTATGTAGAAAGGGTGAGCCTTGAGGAAATGTTCGGTCGCAGCGACGTGCTCACCCTTCACGCTCCGCTTACCGACCGCAGTCGTAATATTATCAACGTCAGTACTTTAAGCTTGATGAAACCTTCGGCAATACTTATCAATACGGCCCGCGGCGGCCTTGTGGACGAGAGAGCGCTTGCCGAGGCTCTCGAAAAAGGAGTTATAGCAGCGGCTGCAGTGGATGTGCTCGAGCAGGAACCTCCACGCGACGGTTCGCCACTTCTCTCGGCTCCCAACTGCTATATTACCCCTCACATTGCCTGGGAAAGCACCGAGGCCCGTATACGTCTGCTTGAAATCAGCGCTGAGAATCTCAGGCTTTTCCTCGCCGGTAAACCTCAGAACGTAGTGAGCTGAAATGAGACCTATGAGAAAGGCTTCGAGGCAGCGGGATGCCGACTGGGCACTTGAGGTTTTCGACAAAGCTCCCTTTGTGACGGTGGCTATGGTGCGTTCAGACGGCACTCCGTATTGCTTGCCTCTGTCTCTCTGCCGCAAAGACGATTCTACATTTTATTTCCATTGCGCGGGAGAAGGAGAGAAGCTCGACTGCCTGAAATTTTGTCCGGAAGTGAGCCTTTCAGCCGTGAGCAGGTGTACTCCTAAATTCGAGGAGGAGAAAAACAATTTCACGGAATATTTTCATTCTGCCGTAGCAAAAGGCAGAGCCTCGGTTGTCAGCGACAATGCCGAGAAAACCGAGGCCCTGCGCCTTTTATGCGAAAGGCTTTTGCCTAAATATATGAACCGGTTCGACGATGCCATAGCCCGCAGTCTCAATCGCACGACGGTGGTCCGCATTACTCTTACCGAGCCGCCCGTGGGGAAATGCAAGCCTTGAGCGCATTGATCCTCCGGGCTCCCGGCTGTAATAAAGCGATATCTACTTTACTTCGCTGAACTGATCTTTGCCGACCCCACAGATAGGGCATACCCAGTCGTCGGGAAGATCTTCGAAAGCTGTGCCTGGTGCGATGCCGTTTTCGGGGTCTCCTATTGCGGGGTCATAAACCCACTCGCAGACGTCGCAAATAAATTTCTTTTCCATAATAGATAAATTTTTTAGTTTTAAGATAATTTGAATGAATTAGCTTTTTTATTAACGCTGAGTAGGCCCTTCTTGTTCATAGCATGCTTGTAAGGAGCGTTCGCACCACACAACCATATGGCTCGGAAATATGTTGTAATAATGACATACCAATATCATACGTGCATGCAGACTATAAAAATCAAAAGAGCTTATGAAGTAGCCGCCTCCGACGATGGCTACCGGGTTTATATCGACAGGCTTTGGCCCCGCGGACTTTCACATGAAACCTTTGAATACGATTCATGGGATAAGGATATAGCTCCTTCAACCGAACTGCGAGAGTGGTTTCATCAGAATCCTGATGAAAGATGGCCGGAATTCAAACTTAAATATCGGGCAGAACTCCTTGCTTCACCTGCATTTGAGGCACTCAGGAGGGAGATTGCCGGCAAGCCGGTGGTGACCTTGCTTTATTCCTCTCACGACCAAAAGCATAACAATGCCATTGTGGTTGAGGAGGTGCTTGCGGGCTGCCTTGAGAGTCACTGAAGTCTCCCTTTTTTGTAATGCGACCAGACAAAAAATGCGACTTCTCAGCCGCATCTTTTTGTTTAAGGAAAGTGGAAAATGTATGAAAAGTTCTGTTATGAAAAATCTTTAGCTATTTGGTCGTGAGTTTTACGTCATTGCTCTGTTTATCGACTGTAATCGATGTGATTTTATCAGCCGGAACCTTGTCAAGTTCGCCGAATGAGATTTTAACACCGTTAAGATAGTAAGTCATATCTTTTGCGCTCTCGCCTGTTGAGCTTGCGAGTATCGTCAGAAGCGTCTCGGTTTCCGGAGTGTCCTTTTTTTTGATTTTCACAGACTTCGAGCATTTGGCTAATTTGTCGAGGTCGAATGCGGTTTCTTTCCCGTTTATAGTAAGGGATATTACCGCGTCTTTAATTTCGGCTGAGAAAGGGAATGAGACGGATATTTCGGCCTCCCCGTTTTTCATATCGCAACTCATCGAATTTGCATTATAGATTTTGCCTCCGTTGGTGAATGTGCCCCCCGAAACATTGATATTGTTGCCGGCTATGTGGCCCCTGATTGTCACAACGTTCTTTTCACCATCGTTGACAATGTAAATGTTCGAGACTTTAAGATCTGAAGCATCCGTTTGTTTCTGAGGCGAATTTTCGCTAACTTTGCCGATAGAAATGTCGCTTTCGCTGATTGTCGTCACGGCGGCTTTTACGGCCGGAATTGCGGCCACTCCGAGTGCAAGCGCGAGCGCAGGCACAAGTGCAAGGGCTTTGAATTTTCGCCCCGCACCACTTTTTTCTTTGTACATCATGGTGATACGTTTTTTAAGTTTACTATGATTCAGGCTGTTGGCTAAGGACGGGAATCTGCTGCCGACAGCCTTTTTTATTAATAATATTTGATATTCCTGAATGTCGCGACCGCTTTCTATAACCGCTAAATCGGCCTGATATTCATGCACAAGCATGAGCTCGTCGCGCATGAGCCATGCTACCGGATTAAACCAGTTGACGATACACACAGTCTGCGATATCAATAAATCAATCCGGTGATATAAGGTGATGTGTCTGAGCTCATGGATGATGATAGCCCGGCAATTGTTTTCGTAATCTTTTTCGCTTATCACTATGTAACGCAACCAGCTGAAGGGAGCCAGCCCGAGGTTTCTGGTAATCACCAGGGTATGACCTTCGGATTTTATCTTTATGCCGGAGCGAATCACTTTGCAAAGTCTTATCCAGGTGACTGCGGTCTTGACAGCGACCACTGCCGCTCCGGCAAGGTATATCCATATTAGAATTGTGCCCCAAATCGGCTTTGAATCGGTTTGGCCGGAAACAGTCGTTACCTCGATATTTTCAAGACTTAATAATTCGGAGGCGGAGTTTCTGTGGAAGCTTTCAAAGAAATATATAAGTAACGGGGCAGAGAATGAAACGAAATATATCATCAGCAGTACGGCTCTGTTGAAGCTATGCTGGTTGTCTCTCGCCAGGAAAAGACGGTATGAGAGATATAGCAGGAGCATGATTAGTCCGGCTATAATGGAGTATGACAGAATTTCTCCCATAAGGCAACTTCTTTGTAGGGCTGTTTTTGATTTTATTTGCCTTTTCGCTCGACAAGTCTAAGGAGTTCTCTCAGCTCCTCCGGTGATATCTTGTCTTCAGCGACGAGTGCGGAAACTGCGCTGTAATAGCTGCCGCCGAAATAGTTTTTGATGAACTTACCGAAACTTCTGTTTCTGAAGTAATCTTTTGCGACTTTTGCGAAATAATGGAATGAGCCGTTTATTTCGTTATGGTCGACAATGCCCTTGGCCTCAAGACGCCTTACCACTGTCGAAACTGTGTTGAAATGAGGCTTGGGATCGGGATATAATTCTACGAGCCGGCTTATCTGTATCGGGCCATGCTCCCAGAGGAGCTGCATTAGTTCCTCTTCCTTAGGTGTGAGAAGGTCTTTGGTTTTTGTCATAACTATCTTTGTAGTTAGTGCTGCAAAGATAATAACTATTTTTGTAGTTTGTATGTCTGATTCCGATTTTTAACACCTTTTTAACCTTGAAATTATTACTCGGAAATTATTAGGCTTTAGGCTGTGATTTTGTACGAAGATTGTTGGACGCAGTGTTTCCGGAGTCGGAATCTGATGTCGAAATAGGTTTTAAACTTTTGTCAAAATTGTGCTTCGGCATTCTATATTATAAATATGTGTACAAGTTGAGCAAAAAATCGAAACCACCCGTACTTATAAAATGAAAAAGAGAAGTTTCGCAACTTCTCTTCCTCTTTAAACCTTTATCTTAATCTAATACTATGAAAAACACACATACAAAAGTATGGAGATTATTTGAGAAAAACAAGTTATGGAGAGGGTTTTGAATTACCGATTAACAGTATTTCACAAATGGGGGGGGGTAAATTAACATTTCTTTAATATATTTCGCTGCTGTCTGGCAACTTGTAAGTGGTTTACTTTTTTATACCGGGAAATTTTCTTACCTTTACGCTCATAAACAGAAGCGATTTTAAAGACAAAGTTTAAACCACTTCACAATCTAATTCCTATGTTTGACAAAAAAATATATACCTCACGTCGCGACGAGCTGAAACGCCTCGTCGGTAAGGGCGTAATCTTGCTCTTCGGCAATAACGAAGCTCCCAACAATTACCCCAACAACGCATATTATCCTTTCCGGCAGGACTCGTCGTTCCTTTATTATTTCGGACAGAAACGCGACGGTCTCGTAGGCGTCATCGACGTTGACAACAACCGTGAATATCTTTTTGGCGATGATATCGACATCGAGGATATTGTATGGTATGGTTCGGTCGACAGTGTGGCCGACATGGCCGCTCAGGTAGGTGTGGCTTCCTCAGCCCCTATGAAAGAGCTCAACACCCTAATTGACGGGGCGAAGTCAAAGGGGAGGGCGATTCATTTCCTGCCTCCTTACCGGTTCGATACCAAGATTCAGATTATGGACCTGCTCGGCATACATCCATCTCAGCAGAAGGAAGCCTCATCGCTGCCCTTGATACACGCGGTTGTAAAAATGCGTTCAACTAAGAGCGACCTTGAAATCGCCGAGATTGAGGACGCATGCGAGATTGGCTACATAATGCATACCACAGCCATGCGCCTTACCAGGCCAGGTGTTACCGAGAAGTTTGTAGGCGGTCAGGTCGATGGCATAGCCCATAGCTATGGCTCGCAGGTAAGTTTTGCCACAATTTTCTCGCAGCACGGCGAGATTATGCATGGCAATCCTTCGATGGCTGTTCTCGAGAGCGGACGTCTTGCACTCTGCGACTCCGGCGCAGAGAATATCAACAATTATTGCAGCGACAATACCCGTACATATCCCGTCAACGGCAAGTTCACGACACGTCAGCGTGAGATTTACTCAATAGTTGAAGAGTGCCATGACCTGGTGCTCAATATCGCCCGCCCGGGTGTGAAATATATGGATGTGCATTTCGACGTATGCCGACTCATGACCGACCGCCTCAAGGAGCTTGGTTTGATGAAGGGCGATACCGAGGCTGCGGTTCGCGCCGGAGCGCATGCCATGTTCCTGCCCCACGGTCTCGGCCACATGATGGGCCTCGATGTGCATGACATGGAAGGTCTGGGCCAGATTTACGTAGGCTTCGACAATGAGACACGTCCCATCCTCGACCAGTTCGGCACTAATTGTCTGCGTATGGGCCGCAAGCTCGAAAAGGGCTTTGTAGTGACCGACGAACCGGGTATTTATTTCATACCTGCGCTCATCGACGAATGGCGTGCCAAGGGCCACTGCAAGGACTTCCTCAATTTCGACATGCTCGAGACATATAAGGATTTCGGCGGTATCCGTCTTGAGGACGATGTGCTCATCACCGACGATGGCTGCCGCTTCCTCGGCCGCAACCGCATTCCCTATCATCCCGACGAAGTCGAGGATTTCATGAAAGACAATTGACGTATAAGAATTGAGATGTTTGCCATAATAGTAAATGTAAAAATAAACTATAATGGCGGCATGGCAATTTTGCCACCATAATAAATAAAAATGCCGGCGACTGATAAAATGTGTACAGTCGCCGGTATTTTTTTTTGTGTGGCCCGATAAGATTGCTTCAACTGGCCTGATAGGACTAATTAGTCTTTATAGGTCTAAAAACCATTGTAGGTGCCATAGACCCTAAAAAAATCTCCATTTGGGCCTCTTGTTTGTAAATAAATGTTAAATAGATGTTGTAAAACACATTTTTTTGTAGAAAAATTTGGTGTTTGGAGAAAAAGTGTCTAACTTTGCGCTCGCTTTTGAGAACGACCCGCGGCGGCGGCGAGGAAAGCGGAAAAGACTGAAGACGGACAGGGAGAAGCAAAAGCGTCCACGACGGCCAAAAGCCTCGGGGACGACCGGAGCTCCGACTATTA
>CAYZFL010000108.1:0-8811 GCA_964477785.1 uncultured Bacteroides sp. | reverse complement strand
GTTTTCAAGCGAGGGCGTTTCTATCTGGCGGTAGCCGAAGAGTCGGAATGCATCTTTGATTTTGCCGAATATATAATTGCGGCGCGACATTTCGACCGGGCCGAAATCGCGCGTCCCTTTGGGTATGCTTGGTTTTGCTGCCATTTTTTTGTCGTTTTTGTTTTTATGGTGCAAAATTACGCAAATTTCGCTAATTTTGCACCGCATTGGCCAAATAAAACTCCCGGCCCTAAACCATAGAAGTTCAAGACCATGATTATATCACAGGATTCACCGGAATTTTCGGAATTTCAGAATATTAAACGCAAGTTTTTCGCCCTCCGCAACGGCATAGTGGCCGATTCTCTCAAAAAAGGAGGTTGTCCGCAGAAGATTATCTTCGGCCTCACGATGCCCGAGATGATGCAGGTAGCCGCCTCCACACGCCGCTCAGCCGAACTCGCCCGTCAGCTCTGGGCCAACGATACCACTCGCGAGAGCCTGCTTCTCGCCACTATGATCTGGCCAGAAGAGGAACTGACACGCGAAGAGGCCTCCTCTCTCATTGCCTCCACTCCATCTGTAGAGATAGCCGATTCCTTATGTCACAAGCTTTTGCGCAAGACTCCATATGCCTTTGACCTCGCAGATCAGTTTGCCGGCGACAGCCGCGACCTTTCCCGCTATATTGCAGTAAGGCTCGCTTTCAACCTTCTGAATTCAAACCTTGACCGTGCCGAAAAAATTGCTCGGAATCTTCTTTCCGACGCATTCAAACCGGCTTCGTCTACTGCCCGCGCCCTCATTTCTGAAATCAAATTCATCAGAGGCGAGGAAGAAGAAACAAGGCCTTAAGATTTAAGCCTGTCCTGGCGCTGGCTCAGCCAGTCGCCCAGCCACAGACCGCCGAGTATCATGATGATGCCCGATATGCCTAATATCGTTATGGTGGTCTCGGGTATCAGTATGATTGAGAATATAAGGGTGAATGGAGCCTGGAGGTAAATATAGTTGTTGGCCTTTAACGCACCCATTTTCTTTACTATCACGCCCCAGAGCATAAATGCTATGAGTGATGCGCCTATGGCGAGGAAGCCGAGGTTGAAGAGCATCGACGGGCTGGTGAATATATCGCCCGGAGGGGTGGGGTGCTCAAAGCTCAGCCACATGGGTATCGCTGTGATGATGCCGTAGAAGAAGGTCTTGCGCGTGATGAAAAGATTGTCGTAATGCACATTGAGTTTCCTCAGTATCAGGCTGTAGAAGGCCCAGCTCAGCGCGGCTGCCAGTGAAAGCATGTCGCCGATGGGGCCGAACTTGAAGCCCTCGCTGTTCTCCAGAAACGCACTGTTGAATATCACGCATCCCACGCCTATGAAGGCGATGAACGATCCTATCACCGCCCCGCGCTTGGGCCTCTCGTTTTTATATAGCAGTCCTAAGAGGAAGGCCGTGAACAGCGGCGATGTCGAGGTGAGCAGCGATACGTTGGTTGGCTGGGTATACTGCAGCGCAACGTTCTCCGCTATATAATATATGGAGATGGCCAGCAGACCGCAGGCCACAAACTTCAGCTCGTCCTTTATGGAATTGCTCAGAAATTTCTTGTGGGAGAAGATCAGAAGCACAAGATAGGCTATGATGAAGCGGTAGACCGCAATCTCGAGCGGGCCCATTCCGCCTTTGAGAAGTGCGTCCGACGATATAAACGAGCCACCCCATATCGCAACAACGATTACCGCCGCTATGTGGCTTAACAGCAGCGCCTTGGGGATATGCGTCTTTGTTTTGGCAAGAGTCATAGGTGTTTCCCGGTTTTAGATTTGCTACAAAATTAGTTAAAATTTTCCACTCAATGAAAACTAATACCAAACTTTATTTGTACATTTGTAAAAGTTTGTTTCAGAGTGTGGAACAATAACAGGATTTTTTTTAATAGATCAAACATAAAACGCATCAGCTATGAAAGTACTTAAATTCGCGGCAGTAGCCCTCGTCGGTCTCACAATGCTCTTTGGAGAGACTGCATGTAATTCAATGACTAATACCGGCAAAGGCGCCCTCATCGGAGGTGGCGGCGGCGCTGCCGTTGGTTCGGGTATCGGTGCCCTCATAGGCGGCGGCAAAGGCGCAGGTATCGGAGCCGCTATCGGTGCTGCCGTTGGCGCAGGCGCCGGAACGCTCATCGGCAACAAGATGGACAAACAGCAGAAAGAGCTCGAAGCCCAGCTCAAAGATCAGGCTAAAGTCGAACAGGTTCAGGACCAGAACGGCCTCCAGGCTATCAAGGTCACATTCGACGGCGGCATCCTCTTCCCCACAGGAAAATACACCCTCAACGAGCAGGCAAAGGCCGACCTTACCCGTTTCGCAGCCAACATCAAGGCTAACCCCAATACCGACATCAAGGTGCTCGGTTTCACCGACAATACCGGCTCTTTCGCAGTCAACGAAAAGCTCAGCAACGAGCGTGCTTCGGCAGTGCTTACCTATCTCGTAAACTCCGGCGTCCAGCCCAACCGAATATCAGCCCAGGGTATTCCTATGGCCGACTATGTGGCTTCAAATGAAACTGCCGCCGGCCGTGCTCAGAACCGCCGTGTGGAAATCTATATCACTGCTGACAAGAATATGATTCAGCAGGCCGAGGCTGGTACTCTCAAATAATATCAGGCCGATATTTCTAAATTTTTAAGGGCGCATTCCATTATGTACCCTTCTGCCGGGGCGGGTTTCAGACCCGTCCCGCTTTTTTAACAGCCTCGATTTTTATCTTCGCTACTATCCCGTTACATCCGCATTCCGGTTGTAGTCTCTGATAACTGACAAATCGTACCTCATAACTCATAACTGACACTTAATACTTCCCTTATCTCTCTGCCATGATATTTCTCCAACTCGCATTTGTGCTCGCCGCCATTATCTTAGGCGCACGCATGGGCGGCATAGGCCTTGGCGTGATGGGCGGCGTGGGCATCGCCATTCTTGTCTTTGTTTTCGGCCTCGAGCCTACTTCTCCTCCCATCGATGTGATGCTCATGATTGCCGCGGTCATTGCCGCCGCTTCCGCCATGCAGGCCGCCGGCGGTCTCGACTATCTCGTGAGGATTGCCGAGAAGATGCTCCGCAAGAATCCCCACCGCATCACCATCGTCGCTCCCCTCGTGACTTATCTTTTCACTTTCGTAGCCGGTACCGGACATGTGGCTTATTCTGTGCTCCCGGTCATCTCGGCCGTCGCTCGCGAGACCAAAATCAGGCCCGAACGACCTCTCGGCATCGCCGTGATTGCCTCCCAGCAGGCCATTACCGCAAGCCCCATTTCTGCGGCAACCGTCGCCTTGCTCGGTATGCTCGCCGGTTTCGATATCACTCTTTTCGACATACTCAAAATCACTATCCCCGCCACTCTCATAGGCGTGCTTGTGGGAGCTTTCTGTTCGATGAAAGTCGGCAAGGAACTTATGGAGGACAAGGAATATCTCCGCCGCGTGGAGCAGGGCATGATTAAGGAGAACGAAAACGCCTTTAACGAAATCACCACCACCTGGAAGGCCAAACTCTCTGTAGGACTTTTCCTCTTGGCAACTCTGATGATTATCCTCTTCGGCTCCGTCACGGCTCTTCGCCCCAGTTTCAACGGTGAGCTTCTGGGTATGCCCGAGCTTATCGAGATTCTCATGCTTGCCACGGCGGCGATTATCATGCTCTGCACCGGCATCAACGGCATTGCGCCCACGCAGGGCTCGGTGTTCATCGCCGGTATGCAGGCCGTGGTGGCGATTTTCGGTGTCGCCTGGATGGGCGATACTTTCATCAACGGCAACCTGGCCGAGATCACTCACTCCATAGAGGGTATCGTAACCCAGTGGCCCTGGCTCTTTGCCTTAGCCCTATTCGTTATGTCGATTCTGCTCTATAGCCAGGCGGCGACCGTCCGTGCTATCATGCCTTTAGGCATAGCCCTTGGCATAAGCCCCATGATGCTCATAGCCCTCTTCCCGGCTGTCAACGGCTATTTCTTCATCCCCAACTATCCCACTATCGTGGCGGCTATCAACTTCGATCGCACCGGCACCACGCACATAGGCAAGTATGTGCTCAATCATTCCTTCATGATGCCCGGCATGGTGGCGACAGTTGTGGCAATCGTTGTGGGACTGCTCTTGATTCAGATTATCTGACCTATCTCACATAGTTGTAGATCTTTAAATTGCTTATGCGGCTTTTGAAGTCGCCGGCTTTCTCGAGCGGGAACACTAATGTCTGAAGGTAATACATCTTCTTTTTCCCTCCGTCGTGCCAGCGCGTGAGTTTGTCAAGGCTTTCATATTTTTTGCCGTTGACCCACAGGTCGGTATAGGCGTTGGTCCCGCTGATGCGCAGATGCGCCTTTTCTCTGGGGTAAGGCCTGAAGTTGAAAGTGTAGAGATAGCCGTCGCGGGCAAATCCCAATAGCCCTTTTACCGGATCGGCAAGATATACCACCGCTTCGGGCGAGCGCAACAGTTCTGTTCCGGGCGTCTCTTCCGCTCCTTCGATGTCGAATTCCACAGTGTAGTCATAGCCTATCTCCTTGACGGGCTGCACATCACCCGGTTTAAGCTCTGCCTTCTCGTACACCATCTCACGGTCTTCGCCTAATCTGCCAAGACGGTTAACGCCCGGTGCCTCTGAAAGTCCTTTACGCGATTTGTCAAACTCGGGGTAGGGGACTGTGACGTTCACGCCGTCCCAGAGCTTCGTCGCCATGGTCTGCAGTGCCGGCATTATGCGGTGATGCACGTCCTGCACCGACACACCGTTGCCCACATGGTCGTTCCACACGGCGAAGTAGCCGCCTGCGATTGCCGAATCCTGCTCCTCGAACTGCACGTCGCCCACCCGCGCAGGCGTCCAGTTTTCATACAGCCATTTGGTATTCAGGTAGTCGTAGTAGTAACCGGCGGCAGGCACAATGTACACCATTCCGTCGGGTATGCTGTTGAGCCTGAAGCCAATCTTGACCATCTCTTTGGGGTCGGCATAGCCGTTGTACCAGGCGTCGAGCATCACGCCCTCGGTCTTTATGGGCGTCTCGCCCGGTGCCGTCGACAGTGAACCCCACACCCAGGGCTTTTTGCCGTAGCTTTCCACCAGCCTGATATAATGGTCCATGAAGGCACGGAATTTCTCGGCCGTCTCTTTTTTCTTGTCGAAGCCGGGATAATCTTTGCCGAACTCATCGGTGCCTATGTGCATGTATTTGTTGACGAAAACGGGATTCTCGCCTCCCAAATACTCGTCGAAGAGGCTGTCAAGGAAGGGCATCGTCTCGGGGTTGAAAAGGTCGAGATGGTCTTCGCCGAACTCTTTGCTGCCTATCCCATTCTTGTAATGGCTGAAGGCGAGCGAGTGGGCCGGAATGTCGATTTCAGGCACTATGTCGACGAATCTTTCGGCCGAGCTCCTTTGAAAGTCCCTGAATTCCTGCTTGGTATAGTATCCGTCGCGGGCCGTGAGTCCTGGGAAACGCTCGCTCTCCATACGGAATGCCGCATAGGTCTTGTCCCAATCGTTACCGAAATAATATGGGAAGCCATTGTCGTTGAGGTGTATGCGCAGCGAGCTCATTTTGTAATACGACAGAGCCTTCACCAGATCTTTCAGATAGCTCATGGGGAAAAACTTTCTTCCCACATCCATCGACAGGCCACGTAATTCATAGTCGGGGAAGTCGGTGATCCTGCCGCAGGGCAGCGAGCGGTCGGCATTCTGTTCTGCCATCTGCAGTAGTGTCCTTGTGGCCCAGTAAACGCCTGCCTCATGCGGAGCGCAGACCTCCACCTTCTCGCCAATATTTATTGTATAGCCTTCTTTGCCGAGCTTTTTATACAGCTTTTTGTCGACCTTCAGATCTAAAACTATATCGCCTCTGCTGCCTTTGCCCGGTGCCACATTCAGCCTTGTGCCAAACATTGTCAGCCAGTCGTCGGCAAACTCTTCGGCCACGCTTTTCAGTGCCTCGGCTGTATAGACTATCTTCGTTTCCGCTCCGGGTGTGAAATATCCTTTCCCGCCTTTCCACTCCCGCAGCTCGGGTATCACAAAGGGCTTGGCGTTTATCGCCTCTGAATTGGCCCGGATTATTGTTGGGAAAAATGAGATAATGATTGCAACCGCATATTTCAGCAATAAATTCATGTATTTGTCGCAGATTTAAGGTTCGTAAATTTCTGCAAAATTAGCAAAATTTCGCGTGTTAGCCAATAGCAAAAGTCGGCCAAAGGCCGGTGTGCCGTGCCTTGGCAATTGGACTGACCGCAAAATTAGTTTATTGTTGCGAAACTCACAAACTGCAAATTTCTGGGATGAATTTTTTTAACGGACGAGAATAGTTTTGATCAGATTTTCGTATTTATCCGACCCGGGATATGTGGTGTCGGCGTACACAAGTTTGTGGTTGCGGTCAAAGAAGATATAAGACGGGAAGCCGGTGAGTCCGTTGGTCTCCATAAGTTTCTGCACCGATTCGGCGTTTATCCTCACATTTATGCCGTGAATGTCGAGAACCATGCGTTCCCACTCTGCCTTATCTGATGAGACATCGCTTATATAAAGGAACACGGCATCCTGTGTGTCCATATTCTTCCTCACGGCATCGGCGCGACCAATCGCCGCAAGGCAGGGCATGCACCAGGTGTTCCATAAGTCGACTACAACGGGCATACCGGGAAATTTATCATCGATATATGACTTAAGGTCAAACTCCTGCTCCGACAGGTCAACGAGCTGTTTGGCAGCCTCCAGACGTTTGATGAGCACGCTGTCTTTATTTAAAATTATCTTGCCCAGATCGTTTGTATATCCGGCTGTGATATTTTCTTTCTGCTTCTCTGTGAGGGGTTTGTTGAGAATGTCCACTTGCTCTACATAACACATTGCCGAAAGGAGGTCAAGCAGCAGGTCGGATGGCTCAGCCATGGCCGGTCTGAGTTTTTCACGGGCCATATCTTTCCAGTCTTTTACCGGCATCTCGCCTATTCTCTCAAACCCTCCGCCGGGAAAACGCAGAAGCGTATAGAGAAATGGTTTCAGCCCGGCCTGTGGCATGTGTTTGAGAAATACATCGGGATTATAGTCAATGCTGTCAAGGAAAGTATATGCCTCCATAGGAGGAACTTTCACAGTGATACCGCGTCGATTGGCTGCCGGCACGTATGGGATGACCTGGATAGAAGCGAATCGTATTTTCATGTTATTGATCAGCAGGTCGTGAACAGGAGTAGGAATTTCTTTGCCGTCAAGAGCATAATTTATTTGATACGGCAACATCTTATTGAGCTCATATTCACGCACGTCTCTCCATGAACCATATTTGTCTGCCGGCACATCATAATAAGGCGAACTTTGCTGGCCCATCAAAAAACGAACATACATTTCTGAGGTTGTCAGCCAGTCTTTAAAAGACATACCGTAAGGGTCATTAAGTCTTGCTGATTCTATATCCGGGAAAAAAGTTGAATCAATTTTAATAGTCACCATTATGGGATAATCCTGATAAACGGGTACCGGGAAGCCGAATCGTCTGTCTTTATATGCCATTTCAACTCCGATTATCTCTTCCTTCAGCTCTAAGGGTATATCGCCATAAAATGTATTATCTTTTCTTATAAGATCTACGCGCTTGTCCTCATAACTCCCGAAAAATAATTCAGAGACATCGACCCATGCTTCCACGCTGTCAATAGGAAAATCAGAGGTAGCATCTAATGTGACCTTAAGCTTTGCCGTGCCGAGCTTTATATCGTTTTTGGCATTTGCCGGAACAAAATTTAAAAGAAGCAAAATGAGACAAATTGAGAATTTTAATTTCATGTGTGTAATTATTATTCTTAACAGACTTTTGCAAAGATAATGTAATTAATTCAATTAAGCAAGATTTATTGAATTAGGCTCGCATATAGACGGGAGATTTTGTAACTTTGCGCTAAATTTCAAAAACACCCTTATGGCAGAGCCTGACGATAACAGTATTTTGAAGCGTCTCGACGGCATCGAGGCCCGTTACGAGGAGCTCGGCACACTCATTACCGACCCCGATGTGATTGCCGATATCAAGCGATATGTGAAGCTCTCGAAGGAGTATAAGGACATGGAGCGGCTCGTCATGGTAGCCCGCCGTTATCGCGGTCTTTTGCGTGACGCCGAGGAGGGACGTGAAATCCTTTCTTCAGAGAACGATCCCGAAATGCGCCAGATGGCTCGCGAGATGCTCGATAAGGCCGAGGCCGACCGCGCAGGCATCGAGGAGGAGATCAAACTCCTGCTAATCCCCGCCGACCCCGAGGACTCCAAGAACGCAATCATCGAAATCCGAGGCGGTACAGGCGGCGACGAGGCCGCTCTTTTTGCCGGCGACCTTTGCAAGATGTATCTCAAATATTGCGAGGCAAAGGGCTGGAAAACAGCCATTACCTCGTCGAGCGAGGGCGCCGTGGGCGGTTTCAAGGAAGTAGTGATTCATGTCGAGGGCGAGGGTGTCTACGGCATCCTCAAATATGAGAGCGGCGTTCACCGCGTTCAGCGCGTGCCCGCAACCGAGACTCAGGGCCGTGTGCACACTTCCGCCGCCACCGTGGCCGTGCTCCCCGAGGCAGAGCCTTTCGATGTGGAGATCAACGAAGGCGAAATCAAATGGGACACTTTCCGCTCCGGTGGCGCCGGAGGCCAGAACGTCAACAAGGTGGAGTCGGGCGTCCGTCTCCGCTATATGTGGCGCAACCCCAATACCGGACAGACCGACGAAATACTTATCGAATGTACCGAGACCCGCGACCAGCCCAAGAACAA
>CAYZFL010000107.1:0-8827 GCA_964477785.1 uncultured Bacteroides sp. | reverse complement strand
CCCATCAACAAGGAACTCGTTACAGGCGCTGCCTTCATGAAAGAGGGCGACACCGTCGAAGTCGTACGCGATGCTTCTACCGAAACCGTGCTTTTCGCTGAAATGCCCGTCAAGACTATCCTCAAAATCACATACACCGAGCCGGGTATCAAGGGCGACACCGCCACAAACACCCTCAAGCCCGCAACCGTCGAGACCGGCGCCGAGGTTCGCGTGCCTCTCTTCGTCAACGAAGGCGACTCAATCGAAATCGACACCCGCGACGGCTCTTACATCAGCCGCGTTAAGGCATAAGCAGCACTGCGGCGTCAGCCACGCGCCGGCACACGGCTGAACTTATATACCCATTAGCCGCAATCCGGCGGCATATGCCCGTAGCCCCACCCGGCTGCGGGATTTTTTTTGCCCGCTTTTCCCTTTTTTGCTGTTTTTTTTGTTAAAAAATGAATTTTACGGCAAACAATGTTTAAAATCTAAAAAAAAGAATATATCTTTGCAAAAATAATGTCTAATCCCCTCATTGGGGCCGCGGCATTAAAGAGTGAGAAAATAAACCAAAACAACCAATTAATTTATTTATGTCTAATTGTTATTAGTATGAAAAAGCTGTTTCTATTACTTTTAGCAGTGCTCTCTATCGGCCTGGTAGCGTCTGCCCAGACGCGTACAGTCCGTGGTACTGTTGTAGAAGCTGAGAACAACGAACCCGCAATTGGAGTTTCCGTCAAGGCGGTTGGCGCTTCGGCAAGCACCATAACCGACGTCGACGGTAAATTCTCTCTTGTAGTTCCGGTTTCTGTTAAACAACTGACCTTCTCCATGGTCGGTATGAAAGAAATTACCGTTCCCATCAGCGACAACATGAACGTCGCTATGGAAGCTGCTTCCAACACTCTCGACGCAGTGGTCGTTACCGGTTACGGTTCGGCTAAAAAGCTCGGTACTGTTGTTGGTTCGGTCAACGTCGTTGGCGAGAAGGTGCTTGAAGACACCCCCGCGACCAACTTCGTCGACGCCCTCCAGGGTCAGGTCCCCGGTCTTGCAATTTACTCAAACACCGGTGAGCCTTCGGCTGTCGCAGGCAGCATCCGCATCCGTGGTGTCAACTCGATCTCCGCATCAAACACCCCTCTTTTCATCTGTGATGGTGCTCCTGTCAGCTCCGCTATCTTCAACTCTCTGAGCAACAGTGATATCGAAAACATCACCGTCCTCAAGGACGCTTCCTCGACCGCCATCTACGGTTCTCGTGCCGCCAACGGCGTTATCGTTATCACAACCAAACGCGGTAAATTCGAGCAGAAAGCTTCGGTTACTATCCGCGCTAACGTTGGTTGGTCCGACGCTGTTCAGGACAAACTCAAAATGATGGGTTCCGAGGATTACATCAAATATCGCGACATGCTCAACAGCTGGGACAAGGACAATAAGGTGCTCTACACCGGTGGTGCTTCTGTAAGCCAGGCCGAGCGTGACGCTTGGGAAAAATATGGCATCAGCACCAAATGGCGCGATGAACTTATCGACAACGGCGCTCCCGTTTACTCCCTCGAAGGTACGGTTCGCGGCGGTGGCGTTAACCACAACTACTACTTCTCTCTCAACCACCGCGATCAGGACGGTGTGATCTTCCTCTCGGGTATCCGCCGCGAGTCTATCCGTATGTCGATAAACTCCAAGGTCAACGACTGGTTCCGCGCAGGTATCAACGCTAACCTCGGTTATGAGAAATACCAGACCAACGGTAACGCCGGTGACTCCGGTCTTTATACCTTCGGTAACCCCTTCTTCCAGTCCTATCGTCTCTTCCCTTACGATAGCCCCCGTTATTATGCAGTGCAGCCCGACGGCACCATCAAATACGGTGAAAAAGCCGTTTGGTACAAATATTCTGCAGCCGCCAATGCAGAGTTCTTCGCAGGCAAGTCGCAGGGTTATCGTAACAACACTACCCTCAACACCAACATTTACGAGGAAATCACCCCCATCAAGGGTCTTACCATCCGCGCCGCACAGGCTCTCACCGCCTTCGACTACCGCAACACCTCAAAAGGCTTCCTCGAGGAATCCTTCACCACCCCCATGGGCGACTTCGTTGATATGAGCTCCTTCTCCGCTTACCGCGGCGAGGCTTTCCAGCGCTACTACCAGTTTACTTACACCAACACCGTTGAGTATAAGAAAAACATCGGTCTCCACGACTTCACCGTCCTCCTCGGTCAGGAGTCTATCCTCTCGCACGCCCGTAACTTCTCAGTTACCACTCACGGACAGCCCAACAAATACCTCGGTCTCATGACCTCAGGTACAAAGGTCGAGATGAGCGACATAGGCCAGGGCGAAAGCGAAACCGTCATGAACTCATGGTTCGGTCAGGCTTCCTACAGCTTCAATAACCGCTATTTCGTTGACCTCTCGCTCCGTCGCGACGGTAGCTCAAAGTTCGCAAAAGACAATCGCTGGTCTACTTTCTGGTCGGCAGGTGCCATGTGGAACATCAAGAACGAAGAATTCATGCAGCCCTACACCTGGCTTACCGACGCCAAGATCCGTTTCAACTACGGTACCACCGGTAACTCCGGTATCGGCGACTACGCTTTCATGGGTTCTGTAGGCAACGGTCCTATCTACAACACAAATCCTTCTTACGCTCTTGGTTCGCCTTACAACAACTCCCTTACCTGGGAAACCGTTGAGCAGTATGACCTCGGTCTCAGCGCAGGCTTCTGGAACCGCCTCAACGTTAGCATCGACTTCTATCTCAAGAACACCAAGGACATGCTCATGTCTGTGCCCGTTTCCGTACAGACCGGTTACACCGGCCTTCCCTTCAACATTGGTTCTATGCGTAACAAAGGTATCGATCTCGAAATCAGCGGTGTCGTTTACACCGACAAAGACTGGAACGTAGGTCTCCGCGCCAACATCGGTTACAACAAGAACGAAATCACCGAGCTCTTCGACGGCAAGGATTCTTACAATCTCACCGCCAACGGTCTTATCCTTGAGGTGGGCAACGACGTTCACCAGATTCGTACCGTCCGCTACAAAGGCGTAGAACCCGAAACCGGTCGCCAGATGTGGCTCGACCAGAACGGCGAGATTTCTTATGAATACAAAGATGAATATGCAGTGCCCCTCGGCAAGAGCTACAACGCTCCCTGGACCGGCGGTTTCGGCCTCGACGCCCGCTGGAAAGACATCTCTCTCCGTGCCGACTTCTCATGGGCTGCCGAGAAATATATGTTCAACTGGGCACGCAACTGGTACAGCTGGACTGCTTATGGTACGGAAAACAACCAGATTACCGACATGCTAAACATGTGGCAGAAGCCCGGTGATGTTACCGACATACCCAACCGCTTCGATATCTATGGCGGCGACCAGACCGCAAACAATCCCCGTGGTGACGACCGCTGGCTCGAAAACGCTTCGTTCCTCCGTCTCAAAAACCTTACTATAGCTTATTCTCTTCCCAAGAAATGGATGAAAGCCGCTCACCTCGAGAGCGTAAATCTTCATTTCACAGGCCGCAACCTCCTTACCTTCACAGGCTTCACCGGTCAGGATCCCGAAATTGAGAACAACGCTGTTTACATCTCATATCCTAATACCCGTCAGTATGAATTCGGTATCGATGTGACATTCTAATATGGTTAAACTTTTAATCGAAAGAACAATTATGAAAAAAATAATCATAGGACTTTTTCTGGCAGCGGCAACCCTCGGCGGCGTGACTTCCTGCGATATGGATCTTGTCCAGCCCAACGCAATGACCCCCGATGACGTTACCCCTACCGTTGAGAATCTTCAGAAACTGCTTACTGACCAGTACGCACAGTTCCGCGGCATCTGCGGCGGCGGCTATGTTACCAACGTTGAGCTTCAGATGGACCAGTTCTGTCCTGTCGAAGGCTACGGTTTCCGCGGCGGTGAATTCTCGCTCGGTAACATTCAGCCCTCAAATGGCGGTGCTACCGGCGCTTACAACGCCTGCTACGGTGTAATCACCAATATCAACTATTTCATGGAGAAAGCCGAACTCGCTCTACAGAACGAGGAATACGGCGAGGCTCAGAAGAACGAAATCCGCAACATGGTTGCCCAGAGCAAGTTCTTCCGCGCTTATTTCTACTGGTATCTCGTTGACCATTTCTGCCCCCAGTATACCGGAGCCAACGGCGACGAGGCTCACTCAGGTGTACCCGTGCTTACCAAGTACAACCCCTCTCCCTCCTTCGACCGCGAGACTTATGTAGGCCGCAACACTCTCAACGAGACTTTCGCCCTTATCGACAAGGACCTCGAGGATGCTTTTACTCAGCTCTATGCCGATGAAGGTCGAAACTTCGGTCAGTCTCTGCCTAACACAGGCTATCTCAACGCTTGTGTGGTTCGCGCCCTTCAGGCCCGTATCGCCCTATACAAGGGCCAGTATCAGCAGGCCGTTTCTTACGCCAAGGATGTGATCGGTAACTCAAACTACCGTCTCTGCTCTATCGCTCAGTATCCTCAGATGTGGTCGCTCGACGAGAGCCCCGAGCTTATCTTCGTTGCAAGTGTTCCGGCTTCTGAATACGGCTCGGCAGGCTCATTTTTGAACGCCTGGTCTAACTACCAGCAGTGGAACTCGGATCCCAACTCGGTTACAAGAGTTGACTATGTGCCTCTCCAGAACACCCTCTATATGTATGACGCTGCTACCGATATCCGCTACTCGACCTTCTTTCAGGACCGAGTAATCAACATTGCCGGGACAGGTTACCGTGGCATCCCCTGCTTCGTTAAATATCACGGTAATGATCAGATCTGGGGCGGCGTTGGTACAAACTACTTCCGCAACAAACAGAAACCCTTCCGTCTCTCGGAGCAGTATCTTATCCGTGCGGAGGCCAACGCTATGCTCGGCAACTATAAGGATGCCAAGGACGACCTCCACAAACTCCGTGCTCAGCGCATAAATGGTTATGTCGCCGAAGAAATCGATGACGCAGATGTTCTTCAGCAGGTTATCGAAGAGCGTGAGAAAGAGCTTATCGGTGAAGGCTTCCGCATGAGTGACCTCCGTCGCTGGGGCCGTGGTTTCGAGCGCAGTGGCGAATATGACATCAATGCCGATTTCGCCAAACAGCTCCTCCCCGCAGGTGTCGCAGTTAAATACGAGGTTAACGACTATCGTTTCGTATGGCCCATTCCTATGAACGAAATGGACGTCAACCCCAAGATGGTTCAGAATCGTGGCTACGGCAACTGATTCCGGTTCGGCTAACACTTAACACTATTATTTTTTTAGTTAAGCAATCAAGCAAATTCAAATATTATGAAATTACTTAAATATTTATCAATCGCCGCCATCGCTCTCATGTCCGTAGCTTGCTCGGACGACGATGACAACCCGACGATCAAATCACCCGGCGTTTACTTCGGTGAGGATAACACCGCAGAAACGATGCTTTCACCGGTTGAAGGCGCTCCCACCTCTTTCGAGGTTAGTGTTTGGCGTACTGAAAACAAGGGCCAGCAGACTGTCGACATTACATATACGGCCGACGATGCCAATGTATTCACTGTACCTGCCACCGCTTCTTTCGCCGACGGCGCTTACAAGACTACTTTCACTGTTGACTGCAGTCTTGCAGGCTGGGAAATCGGTAAATCTCACGAGATCACCTTCAAACTTGGCGGTGACTATGTCTCCGATTATGCCTACGCAGGTGAATTCACAAAAAAGGTTACCCTCTTCTATACTTTCAAGAAAGTTGGTAAGTCATATATGCAGGATAACTGGATTACAGTTCTCTTCACCAGCGAATTTGAACAGCCGATTCCTGTTTACGAGGTTGAAGTCGAAGAAGCCGAGCAGCTTGCTGGCTACTATCGTATTGTCAATCCTTACGGATCGAACTTCTGTGCATCAGCTGTTGCTGCTTCGTCACTTTCTCTGAAAGCCGGTTACGATGAGTCAAAAGAGTCCAAGTATATTTATGTACATGCTGAGGATGAAAACTTTATCTGGGTTGAAAGACAGGCAGTTACCGGTCTTCCCAGAGCAATCAGCTTCAGTCAGGAAGTTGGTGATGCAATTGGTTTCCAGGTAGCAAAAGGTGCTACCATCGAGGAACTCAAGGCTTCAAGTCCCAATAACTTCATGTATAAGGAGTCAAACGGCGCTATCTGGTTTAAAGGTTCTTGCGCACGTTTCAGCTATGTAAACGGTGGCAATTTGCTTGACAATAACGGCAATGGTTATTCTAACGTTGGAGATCCGGCTATGCTTATCACTGCTCCCGGAAAAGCTTATGAAGACTTCAACGCTTCTCTTGAATATGTTGGAGTTCTCGCTGTTGACAACAAGGGTACGCAGGCAATGGTTAAACAGTCCTATGGTGCTGATGTGAAGTATGCCAAGTATACACTTATTGCAGGAGTTCCCCAAGATATGGACGCTGTTTACAACGGTATCAACGACGGCACAATAGAAAGTGAGTGGTCAAATCTCGAAGAGCCCTATCTCTTCGCTCCTGTTAGCGAATCTGGTGCTTATACCCTTGCAGTAGTTACTTATGGTCATGACAACGAAATAGCCAAGGGTCACGGTGCAGTAAGCTTCAATGTAACAATAGGCACCGCAAAGCCCACCGATGGATTTAAAGAAATCGGTCTCGCCCAGGTTGTGGACGGTTGGATAATTTGCGGCTGGGGTAAAAAAAACCCTGACGGATCAGTAACTCCTAACAATGCTTATGAGAATCGCTATCAGGCACCCCTCTGGCAATCTTCTTCCGCCCCGGGTATGTATGGCCTTCTCAGCCCTTACGGAAGCAATGTATGGGGAGGTAAATATGTTTCACAGTTAGGTAATAAGGCCGGCAATCTTGAAGTTCTTGTGAAATTTGATGTCTCCAATACTAATCTTATCAAGATTCCTACTCAGTATTGTGGATTTACAAGTGATGCTACAGGAGAAGTTTCCATCGCAAACATCGAAGGTGTGATTATCGCCGTGAATGCCGGTATAACCGATGAACGGGTAATTAGCTTCATGACTGAGAAGAACATGCAATTCACCACTTTCGTTAATGGTGTTGTGACGGTCCCCAACCCCCAGTGGTATTGGACAGACGGTAGTAATAAAGGCGATTGGTATAATTGGGCTAATCCTCAGAACGCTCAGATTTATCTCCCCGGGTCTTATAATGCAGCTATTGCAGCCAACCTCGCTGCAAGCCGAAAGGCTCCTGGCTCTGCATCTGTTAAGATGTCCAGCATTAAGACTGGCAATGTGAAAATTGCAACCGCAAAAGTTCAGTCCATTGCTCCCAGATTCTAAAATCCTTCCGGAATAGACAGAGACTCTAACGTGTCTCTGCTTCTTCCCGAATCAACTCCCTATTAAAAGCCGGGACTTCACTCCGAAGCCCCGGCCTTTTTTATGCCCGATTTGTAATATTCTCACTTCTTTTTCACCAATAATGTTATGGTGACCCAAAGGATGATTCCGGCGACAAGGAGGGCCGCGAAATCAGAGATTATGAAATACTGTGCCGTGCCGTAGCCAAAGAGCATGCTGCTCCCCAGTCCGCCTAAGAAACTGCCGGTGATGCCGAGAAACAATGTGACGACAATCACCTTGCGGCGATAATACGGCTTGCTTATGTACATGGCGAGCAGCAGGCCTATCAGAAACCAGCTAAGCCAATAAAGCAGATTTATATTTGCAAACACATCAGCCACGTTTTCAATTTATAATTGAGAATTTAAAATTTATAATTATAAAATAACTTTCAGACGGATACCCTCGGTAGTCCGGGGTCGCCTGGTAGGGTTTAAGCCGCGCCTAAACCGCCTGCGGGCTTATAAACGCCGCAACGTCGGTATCGCCGGTAAGGTCGGCAAACGTAAGCCAGAGGATAAGGAGAATTACGAGGAACGTAGCGCCTATGGCCAGCCAAATCGTGGTATTGCGTTTCTTGCGCCTTCTTCTTTCCGTCTCCATGCGGCGGCGGTCGCTTTCTTCAAATCTACGTATTTCGGAACTTTTTTCTGACATGATTTCTGTGATTTTAATGTGAAACCTTATATGATTATTTATATAAAAAACACATAACCCTGCGATAAGTTCGCCCACAGTAGTCTGGGGTCGCCTGGTAGGGTTTAGGCCGCGCCTAAACCGCCCGCATTTAAAACTTTCTTTCATCCTAATACGTTTTACCGCGTAGGGAAGCCTCTATTCTCTGCTCACTATTCAGTATTAATTTTTTTAAAAATATTCTGAGTAAGAAAAAAAATTTCTACCTTTGTAATCTCAATGTAAAAGGCCTAAGAATCGGGTGATTAAGGATTTTTTTCTTTAATTATTTCACGGCTGAGGCCCGCGGCAGAAAAGGTATATCATAAGGTAATTACATAACTCATCTTAAAGAATCGCCGGGCTAACCACCGGCTCTCTGATAGGTAACAAAAATAAAAACGTAAATAAATGAAGGAAAAAAAGAAGTTTATCACGTGTGACGGCAACCAGGCCGCAGCGCATGTGAGCTATATGTTTTCTGAAGTAGCCGCCATTTATCCCATCACTCCCTCGTCGACAATGGCTGAATATGTCGACGAATGGTCGGCTGCCGGACGCAAGAACATGTTCGGCGAGACAGTCACGGTACAGGAAATGCAGAGCGAAGGCGGCGCCGCAGGTGCCGTACACGGCTCTCTTCAGGCCGGCGCGCTCACTACAACCTACACCGCTTCGCAGGGCCTCCTGCTCATGATTCCAAACATGTATAAAATCGCCGGCGAACTTCTTCCCTGTGTATTCCATGTCTCGGCACGA
>CAYZFL010000106.1:0-8963 GCA_964477785.1 uncultured Bacteroides sp. | reverse complement strand
GTCGACCGCCATACCGAGCGAGAGCACGATACCGGCGATACCCGACAGGGTGAGCACGGCCTGGAAGGAGGCGAGAATACCAAGTGTGAAGAAGAGGTTGCAGATAAGGCAGAGGTTGGCGATGATACCGGGGAGCCATCCGTAGAAGATGACCATGAAAATCATCAGGAGCACGAGGGCAACGATAAACGAGATGAAGCCTTTCTGAATGGCCTGTTCACCGAGGCTCGGGCCGATAACCATATCGGAGATAATATGAACCTTGGCGTCCATCTTACCAGACTTGAGCACGTTGGCAAGGTCTTTTGCCTCGTCGATGTCGAAGTCGCCGGTGATTGACGACTGGCCGCCTTCGATGGCCTGATTGACGTTAGGAGCCGAGTAAACCTGGTCGTCGAGCACGATAGCCACCTGCTTGCCTACGTTGTTTGCTGTAACGCGGGCCCACTGGCGTGCGCCTTCGGGATTCATGCGCATCGAAACCTCGTTACCGCGGAGGTTGTCATAGTTTGTGGAAGCGTCGGAAACGGCGGTACCGTTAAGAGCGGGCTGACCGCCGGTGAGACGCAGTGCATAGAGCGCATAGCCGAGGTCGACTTTCTGGCCGTTCTCGCCTTCGCGTACTGTGGGTTTCACACCCCAGCGGAGTACGAGGTCGCTCGGAAGCTGGTTCTTGACAGCGGGAGAAGCAAGGATTTCGTTAACCTGCTGCATCTGGCGCTGGTCCTTGGCGTAACCGACAGTAGCACCACCCACACCGGGAGCTGAAAGCGCCTGAGCGAAAGGAGCTGCGTTGAGGGTAGAATCGGCGTTGGCGCGAGCTACAGCGGCCTGAAGGGCACCCTGTACATCATTTATAGTATATGTCTCATAGAACTCAAGGTTGGCCGAGCGCTGGAGAAGGTCTCTCACGCGTGCGTGATCCTTCACACCGGGAAGCTCGAGAAGGATCTGACCGTCCTTACCCTGGAGCACCTGAATGTTAGGCGAAACGACGCCGAACTGGTCGATACGGTTGCGGAGCACGTTTGTTGCCGAATTGTCGACTCGGTCCTTTACTTCCTGTTTGAGTTTCGATATTACCTGACCGTCGGAAGAACCGGGATTAACGAGACCCTGTTTGAATACTACCGAGAAGTCGGCCTGCTGCTTTTTCTCGCGATAGAGATTGATGAAAGTTCCTACGTAGTCATCGCTTTTGTGGGAGTTGATAAGAGCGTCGGTGGCTGCGATGGTCTGCTCAAAAACAGAGTCGGTCGATCCGGCTTTCATAGAGCGGAGCATGTCGGGCATGTCGACCTGAAGAATTACGTTCATACCGCCCTTGAGGTCGAGGCCGAGGCCAACTTCCCATTTACGGACATCATTGAGGGTGTAACCAAGCCAGACTTTCTGGTTTCCGAGGGAGTCCATGTAGTGCTTGTAGGCCTGGTTGTAGGCATCGTCGGTATTTTCTACGTTCTGGGCGGTGGCGTAAGCTACGGCTGCTTTCTCATGTTTGCTCGAAACAAACGAGAACGACAGGTAGAAAAGGCACACCAGCACGAGAAAGATAGCGATTACGCCCGCTACGGCGCTGCCTAAGTTTCCTTTGCTTTGCATGTGAGTTTTTAAATGGTTTATAAATGGTTAATAATTTTTCGACACAACATTGATATTCAGCTCATTAGAGCTAAAATCAATAAGTTTAGGGGCTAAATCACCCCACTTGGAGGGCTCTTTAGCCGTTTTCAGCTCGCAAATATAGTGATTTTTATCGGATTTTTGCCAATTTTATCGCCCCTTTTTGCTCTGATGCCCCATTTTTATAGTTTTCGGAGATTTTTCGTGTCAGAAATCGCTGAACATTCTGGGTCGGATACAGATGCCTACTCTCAGCTGGGTATGGAACTGTTTGTAGTCGAGCAGACCTTCGCCATAGCCGTTGTAATACTGCATGAAGATAAACTGATTGTCCTTGCGGTTGATTCTGAAAGCGATGTCGAGGATGGTATTGTAATTAAACATTTTGCCTGCCCTCTTCATGAGGGTCACGCCTGCGACCCATTTGCCGTTGTTGCTCATAAACTGCACTCCGGTCTGATAGAGACCCACATAATTGAGCAGGTCTTTATTGTGCATGCCGTCGAGAATGGGAATCCATATCTTGCCGTGGACCATCATATTTTTGTTCACAATCACATTGGCGCACAATGATATACGCTCCCATGAGCGCGAAGCTGTGCTGTCCTTGCCATTGCTCTCGTGCTCAATCATAAGCGTGGCCTTTCCTATGTAGCGATTGTTGACGAAGAGTGGTTTGGTGAGACCGATGCCGGGGTTGAAGTTGAGGTCGGTCATGGGCATTGAATCCTGTAATATGTTCCAGAATACTTTCTGGGTATAAAAAAGGTATAAATATGTACCCCAGAAAAGATTGGCGCGGGTGAGACGCTGGGCTATCGAAATCTGAAACTTCACGTTTGTATTGGCGGCGGTGGGTGTACGGCCTATGGGAGGACCAAAGACAAAATAATTGTCTTTATAAAGACCGAAATAAGGCTGGTTGCGGAAGTCGCGGCGGATGCTGTCGGTATTGAAATATCCCTCGTGGGGCGTGGCGACAATCTGGGCATTGGAAGGCATGCAGTCAGTCATCGCCATCACCACGGCAAGCAAAGCACCCATCAAAAATCGCCCGGGCAATCTGAGACTCATCATTTTATATACTCTGTTCATGGTCGTCGGCTAAGGACGGTTTGCGTCTAACGGAGTGCAAAGTTAATCATTTTGTCATTACCTTAGACCAAGCAGTGATACCGAAAAGAAAATTTTGCTAACTTTGCGGAAAATTGGACACAAAAACATCATCGCCGTCAATGACACGGCAGAAAACAAAATGAAATACAGCATATATCCCCCGGAGGGAATAATGGAGGCGCAAGTGATTCTCCCCGAGTCAAAAAGCATAGTATCGCGACGTATGGTCATCTCTGCTCTTGCCGAAAAAAAATATCCGGTACAGGAAGATTACTGCGACGATCTTAAAATAATGTCCGCAGCTCTTGCTACAAACGGAGAAGAGGCGACTCTCGACCTCCACAAATCGGCTACGGCCCTGAGATTTCTCACCGCATATTTCGCGGTGAAAGAGGGAGCGGAAGTGACTCTCGACGGCGATTTGTCACTCAGGAAGAGACCGGTAGGTACACTCGTCGACTGCCTAAAGCAGCTCGGTGCCGATATTGAATACAAAGGGCGCGAAGGTTTCTGTCCCCTTCTCATCAAGGGTCACAGACTTGAAGGCGGTGAACTCGTCATGGATCCCGGCATAAGTTCGCAGTGGGTATCGGCACTTATGATGGCCGCTCCCCTTATGAGCAAGGGCCTGCATCTGAAATTCTCTGCCGAACCAAGGAGTTTTCCCTATATTCAGCTTACGGCGCATACAATGGCCGAAGCAGGCATAGAGACAACTTTAAACCGCTACAACATAGAGATTCCGGCATGGAAATATGAGGAACCCGCGAGCTGGAGCGAACCGGCAGAAGGCGACTGGAGCGCAGCCGCTTTCTGGTTTGAGACCATCGCTCTATCGGCGGCTTGGGCCACGCTAAAAGGTCTTAAAGAAGGCTCGGTACAAGCCGACGCCCGGGCTATGGAGCTCTTCGGACGTCTCGGCGTCAGCAGCGAGTTTACTGATGAAGGCCTTGAACTTTCTGCAAACCCGGAAATGTATTCGCGCATCGACTTCGATGCATCTGACTGTCCCGACCTCGTACCTTCAGTTGTTGTGACCTGCTGTGCTTTGGGCGTACCGTTCAGAATCACAGGCATCGAGGCTCTCAGGGTGAAGGAAAGCGACCGCATCGAGGCACTGGCCGAAGAAACGATAAAAATAGGCTGCGTCATAGACACTTCCTCGCCCAAGGCTATCGAATGGGAAGGCCGACGCAACCCCATATTCGAGATGCCACGCATAAATCCCCATGGCGACCACCGCATAGCCATGGCCTTCGCTCCGGTGGCCGTATTCGTGCCCGGCATCGTGATAGAAAATGCGGAATGTGTTGACAAATCATGGCCCGGCTACTGGGACAGCCTCATCGAGGCCGGCTTTACGGTAAAAGACCTTGAAGCAGCCGAAAACCAATCGGACGAAGTTTCCGGAGAAGAGACTGAGGAATAAGATTCAGGCATGGCTTTTCTCATACTCGCCATAATATTAATAGGCACAGGGGCGATACTTGCGGCAATACATTACCTCACGGGGGCAAATAAGAAGCCGCTCGAACCTATCGTAAAGCCCGAGGACGCCAAGCCGCCGCTGCTCAGCCGCGAAAAGGCTGAGAAAAACGGTGTGTGCTGCGGTATGCACGCCGTTTGCGAGAAATTTCCTCCGGCCGATGCCAAACCCGAGTATTTCGACGACGAGGAACTCGATGCCTTTGCAGGCCGTCAGGCGGAAAGCTACACCCCCGAAGAGGCCGATATGTTCCGTGATATTATGCTCACGATGCTTCCGTCGGACTATCCGCTTTGGGCAAAAAGCCTGGAAATACGCAAAATAGAGATGCCCGCTGAAGTCAAAGAGGAATTTATGATGCTCCTCACCGAAAGTTTTGAAAAGCCGCAGACAGGAGCCGCAACCCCTCGATGATGCAATTCATATAAATTATTTAAGTTATATAAGTTAAATAACGACTCCGCACAAATCCCATCCCCGTGCTCACAGAAATATTTCAATACAACTTCTTCATCTATGCACTGATAGGTGTGTCGCTGATAAGCATCAGCTCGGCACTTATAGGCACATATATAGTCTCGCGACGTCTGGTGGCCATATCGGGGGGCGTAACCCACGCCTGCTTCGGAGGCCTCGGACTGGGTTACTTCCTTGGCGTGAGCCCTCTGGTCACAGCAGCCGTGTTTGCCATTGCCGCATCGGTGGGCGTCGAGGCCATGTCGTCGAAATTCAGGCTCAGGGAGGACTCCGCCATAGCCGTGATATGGGCAGTAGGTATGGCCGTTGGTGTGCTCTTCGTGTTTCTGACTCCGGGATATGTGCCCGAGCTCAACACTTTCCTTTTCGGCAACATCCTTACAGTGACAAAAGGCGACCTCATAACCTTCGCCGTCTTTACGACTCTGCTGCTCGTCTTTTACATATGGAAATTCAAGACCATAACGGCCTGCGCCTTCGACCGTGATTTCGCCCGCGTGGAGGGACTGCCAGTAAGATTCGTGACCTATACCATGACGGTATTCGTCGCCGTCTGCATTGTATTGACCATCAGACTTGTAGGTATCATGCTGCTCATGTCGATGATGTCTCTGCCTATGATGACAGCCGAGGTATTCTCCCACCGTCTCAAAGTGCTTATCCCGCTCTCGTCGGCCATATCTCTGCTGGCCTGTTTCGCGGGACTGATGACGGGCGCCGCCATCGATGTACCATGCTCGGCGATAATCGTTATAATCCTCGCCGCAGCGTTCATTTTGTCAAAAACCGTGATGTCGATTTTGTCAGCTCGCCGAAAGTGTGTAACTTTGTAAGTTAACTGACTGTCCTATGATAAAATCTATATACAAACTCGCGGCCCAATACGGGCTTTACCTCGGCCTCGCACTTATCGTGCTGTGGCTTAGCATGGCATGGTCGCTTCAGGTACCGGGGCTCTCGCTGCTCGCAGTAGGCATATTCTTGGCGGTGCCCGTGCTCGTCTACTTCATGCTCCGCAAAAGCTACCGCATCAACCGTTGCGGGCTCACTTTCTCGGCCCTCTGGATGGAAGGCATCTGCATATTCTTCTTCGGATGCCTGCTCATGGCCGTGGCGGTTTTTGTGTTTCTGAAGTATATAAATCCCGAATTCGTAATCACCCAGCTGCAGACGGCCTCCGATTTCTATGCCTCGCAGGGCGGAGAACTGATGGAGGTTTCAGATGCCATTGACAAAATAATCGAATCGGGTCAGGTGCCCACGCCTATCGAAATCGCCATACAGTTTATATGGCTGGGAGTTTTCACGGGCTCGCTGCTCTCAATGCTCCTCGCATTTATCGTAAGAAAGACAACAAAGACTTATTAAACCATGAGCGAAATGGAAAATATAAATGGTGAACACATCGACATATCGGTGGTTGTACCTCTCTATAACGAGGAAGAGTCCCTCCCCGAGCTTCAGGACTGGATCGTTAAGGTAATGAACGAAAACGGCTTCACCTACGAAATCATATATGTCAACGACGGCAGTACCGACTCTTCGTGGGAAGTAATCAAAGAGCTGAGTGCCCGTGACAAGCATGTCCACGGCATCTGCTTCCGCCGCAACTACGGCAAGTCACCGGCTCTCAACACCGGATTCCGCGCCGTTAAGGGAGATGTGGTCATTACCATGGACGCCGACCTGCAGGACTCGCCCGACGAAATACCGGCCCTCTACCGCATGATTACCGAGGAAGGCTACGACCTGGTATCAGGCTGGAAACAGAAACGCTATGACCCGCTGTCAAAGACCATTCCCACCAAGCTCTTCAACGCCACGGCACGCAAGGTGAGCGGCATCAAAAATCTCCACGATTTCAACTGTGGTCTCAAGGCCTATAAGCTCAAGGTTGTGAAGCACATAGAGATATACGGCGACATGCACCGCTATATTCCTTACCTCGCCAAACTCGCGGGGTTTCATAAGATAGGCGAGAAAGTGGTGCATCACCAGGCCAGAAAATATGGCAAGAGCAAATTCGGCATGAGCCGCTTCGTCAACGGATACCTCGACCTGGCGACACTGTGGTTTACTGGCAAATTCGGCAAAAGGCCCATGCATTTCTTCGGCCTCCTTGGCAGTCTGATGTTCTTTCTGGGCTTCATCTCGGCACTTGTGGTAGGCATCGCGAAACTATGGAGAATGTGGCACGGCGAGGCTTACCGACTGGTCACCGATTCTCCCTATTTCTTTATCGCGCTTGTGCTTATGATACTCGGCACCCAGCTTTTCCTTGCCGGATTCATAGGCGAGCTTGTGGTTAGGAACTCGCGCGAGCGAAACGTTTACGAGGTAGACGAGGAATTTTAAACTGCAATCTTAACTTCCGCGGCCTTATCATGATAAGACAGTTTCTGAAAAGAGGATTTGCACCTGTAGCCCTGCTCATATCGACAGGCACCGTGGGTGTGGTTTCTTGTTCTTCCGACGGATGCCAGCAAAATCAGAGCGCGGTGCCCCTCGCCGCTTTCAAGAGCTATCAGACCGGAGAGGGAATAGGCCTCGACTCTATTGAAATACGCGGCATAGGCGCTCCCAACGATTCGGTGCTCGTACCTGTGAGCCGCACACCCATCGTACAGGTATATCTTCCCATGCGTCCGACAGCCGAATCGGTCACATGGGAAATAGCCTACATGCGCCATGCATACGAAATCCAGGGGCTGAAGGACGAAATCTCGATAGACTACATTAGCGAGCCCTACTTCGCCTCGGAAGAATGCGGTGCTTTCTACCGCTACCGCATCACTTCGCTCACGCATACATCCGTAATGATTGACTCGGTGGCAGTTACCGACTCGCTGGTATCAAATATCGACAAGACCTATATCGAAATCTTCTTCCGCACCGCCAATGACGGCGAAGGCGGCGACGAACCTGCATGGAAAGGAGGCCGGAGATGAGAAAAAGCCTGATTCGCAACATATCGGTCAAATCTGCAGGTTCATTTTTAATATCGGTGCTGTTTTTATTCGCTATTGCGCCAGTAGTTTCCGCGCAGTCGCCCGACAGTCTCGCAGTCACGGCCGACTCACTGACAAAAGCGGTCTCCGATACTCTGAAGAAGGCTCCGGCTAATAAACCTTCGACAAAAGGCTTCAATCCCGTAAAGCCCAGAATCAATCCCGTCGAGACCGAAGCCTCGATGACCGTATCTAAAAACGAGGTTCTCAACGATACCGCAAAAATCAACAAGCTTCGTCGCGAGCGATCTACCCATTACCACAACGACAAAGGCCAGACCATCTATATCGACACCATCACCGGCGAGGAATGGATGGACACTCTGGCATGGAAAGCCGGAATACCCAAGATGGAGCACCCGCTTATATTTTCTGCCTCTGCCGGGGTGAATATTTGGGACGGAGTCATGAGGTTATTCGGCCAGGATTATGGTCTCGCCTCGGCATGGGCCGAACTCAATATGCACAACCGCTATCTGCCGCGTGTGGAAATAGGCCTCGGTACGGCAGACCACTGGCCCGACCGCCGCAATTTCCATTACAAGAGCCCGGTCGCTCCTTATTTCAAGATAGGCTGCCGATATAATTTCTTCTATAACTCAAGCCCCGACTATCTGCTGATGGCGGGTCTCAACTACGGTTTCTCGAGTTTCAAGTATGATGTCTCCGACGTGACCTTCGACTCGCCTTACTGGGACGAAAACTCAAAGTTTTCCATACCCCGACAAACTGCCACAGTGGGATGGATGGAAGTAAGTCTTGGCCTCAGAGTGAAGCTTTTCGGTCCCATATCGGCCGGCTGGAGCGTGATTTTCCACTCAATTATCCATCAGGGTAAGCCCAAATACGGCAAGCCCTGGTACGTTCCCGGCTACGGCACCCGAGGCACATCGCTTACCGGCGAATTTTCAATTTCTTACACTCTGCCTTTGAACAAAAAAGCCTCAATAGGAGTTGACAATAATAAAGGAGAGGCACCCGCTCCCGGCCTGAAACCCGAAGGCGACGCTTCCCCGGAAAACTTACCGTCAAAACTCCAATAAGATGAAAAAGGTGATCGTAATGGGAGCTTCTTCGGGCATGGGCTTGCAGATTGCTTCCGATTTCGCCCGTCTGGGCATGCGCGTGGGTATGGCAGCACGTCGCGAGGAGCCCATGAAGGCCCTCAAGGAACAGTATCCCGAAAACACATATTATAATATTACTGTCCGCTAAACGATAGATCAGTGAGTCCAACTTCTTGAGAAGCAGAA
>CAYZFL010000105.1:0-9089 GCA_964477785.1 uncultured Bacteroides sp. | reverse complement strand
GCAATCCCTTCGGCTTTACTTCTTCGGTTACAGCCGGCGTTGTCAGCGCCAAGGCACGCAACATCTCGGCCTCGACCAACACTCCCTCGGGCGGCGGCATCCAGGCCTTCATCCAGCATGACGCGGCCGTAAACTCGGGCAACTCGGGCGGCGCGCTCGTCAACCTCGACGGCGAACTCGTGGGCATCAACTCATCCATCTACTCGCGCACCGGCACATACGCCGGCTGCTCATTCGCCATCCCTACCTCGATTGTGGAGAAAGTGGTGAAAGACCTCAAGGAATTCGGCACCGTACAGCGCGCACTTCTCGGAATCACCATGAGCGAGCTCACGCCTGAATTCATAGCCGAGAAAAAGATAAAGGGCGTCACCTCCGGCGTATACGTACAGGCGGTAAGCGACCGCTCGGGGGCAAAGGCCGCAGGCGTAGAGAAAGGCGACGTGATCATAGCCCTCAACGGCCAGCCCATCTCTTCCATGGCCCGCATACAGGAACTCATGGCCCGCTGCAGCCCCGGCGACATCATCAACCTCACCATCGTGCGCGACGGCAAAAGAATCGAAAAATCGGTCGAAGCCCGCAACCTCAGCGGAAATACCGCAGTAGTAAGGCCCGATTCCGTTGAGTCTCTCGGCGCAACATTCACCGACCTCTCAAAGGAAGAATGTGAGCGGCTCGAACTATCGGCCGGCGTGAAAGTCACCGACATAACCGACGGACGATTCAAAGATGCAGGCGTTAAAAACGACTATATCATCCTGGCCATCAACAACACCCCGATACGCAAAGCATCTGAGGTGACCGAGGCTTTCAATGCCATTAAGAAGAGCAACTCGCCCGATAAGGTGATGTATCTCTCGGGCATCTATCCCACCGGACGCAGGGCATACTACGCCGTGGCTCTCGAAAACTGAGTAAAAGACTGAATACTATCCCGTAACGATACTAGCCGGGCACATCTGAGGTTATTTCCGTGGATGTGTCCGGCTGTTATTTTCATCTTTAAAGACAAAAGAGGCTTTGTTTCAGAAATATTGCGTAACTTTGCGTAATTTTATACTCAGGCGGCTTTAAAACATTGTAAGGAATTTTCCGTTTTAACTTAACAATAAATTTAAGCGACCTCTTAATTAAAGATATTTCATAACTCATAATACATCTTTACCTACAAATCAATGAGAAGATGGCGTACAGAAGACAGTGCGGAGCTCTATAACATCTCCGGCTGGGGCAGAAATTATTTCAACATCAACGAGGCGGGTCATGTGGTGGTGACACCGCGTCCCGACAGTTATCCCGTCGACCTCAAGCAGGTGATGGACGAGCTGCAGCTCCGTGACCTCACCTCACCCGTACTTCTGCGCTTCCCCGACATACTCGACAACCGCATCGAGAAAATCTCAAAATGTTTTCATAACGCCTCGGAGCAGTACAACTACAAAGCTCAGAATTTCATGATCTACCCCATTAAGGTAAACCAGATGCGTCAGGTAGTTGAGGAAATAGTGAGCTATGGCGAGAAATTCCACATCGGACTCGAGGCCGGTTCCAAGCCCGAACTCCATGCCGTATTAGCAACAAACATCGCCGAAAACGCACTTATAGTCTGCAATGGCTACAAGGACGAAAATTATATTGAGCTTGCTCTTCTCGCCCAGAAGATGGGACGCCGCATCTACCTTGTAGTGGAGAAGCTCAACGAGCTGAGACTCATTGCAGAAATATCCAAAAAGCTCAAGATACGCCCCAACGTTGGCATCCGCATCAAGCTCAGCAGCAGTGGCTCAGGCAAATGGGAAGAGAGCGGCGGAGACAAGTCGAAATTCGGGCTCAACTCGTCGGAACTTTTCGAGGCCATAGAAATACTCGAGAAGCGCGACATGAAAGACTGTCTCAAGCTCATCCACTTACATATAGGCAGCCAGGTGACCAAAATCCGCCGCATAAAGAACGCCCTCAGGGAGGCCACACAATTCTATGCCGAGCTCACAAGAATGGGCTTCGACATTGATTTCATCGACATAGGCGGCGGCCTCGGAGTGGACTATAACGGCACCCGCAGCTCGGCTTCCGAAAGTTCGATGAACTATTCCATCCAGGAATATGCCAACGACGCCGTTTCGGCACTCGTCGACGTATGCGAGAAAAACGGATTCAAGCACCCGAACATCATCACAGAGAGCGGACGCTCACTCACAGCGCATCATTCCATACTGATATTCGAGGTCCTGGAGACCACATCCCTCCCCGAATGGAAAGACAACGACACGCTGCCCGAAAACAGCCACGAGCTCGCCAAGGAACTATATGACATCTGGGACAAGCTCAATATGGCCAACATATTCGAGAGCTGGCACGACGCTCTGCAGATACGCGAAGAAGCGCTTGACCGCTTCAGTCTGGGTATGCTCGACCTCAACACCAGGGCGCAGATAGAAAAATTGTTCTGGTCTATCGCACGCGAAACGGCCGAAATATGCTCCGGCATGAAACACGCCCCCGAGGAACTGCGCAAAATCAACCGCATGCTTCCAGAGAAATATTTCTGCAACTTCTCGCTTTTCCAGTCGTTGCCCGACTCATGGGCCATCGACCAGGTATTCCCCATCATGCCCATACAGCGACTCGACGAAAAACCCACCCGCCGGTGCACAATCCAGGACATCACCTGCGACAGCGACGGCAAAATCGACAATTTCATAAGCCACGCAGGCATCAGCGACGCACTACCCGTCCACTCGGTCAAGAGCGGGGAGTCATACTACCTAGGCGTATTCCTCGTAGGTGCCGACCAGGAGATTCTCGGTGACATGCACAACCTCTTCGGCGACACAAACGCCGTCCATATCGACTGTTATTCTGACCATTACGAGATAGAACAGGTAATCGACGGCGAAACCGTGGCAGATGTGCTCGACTATGTGGAGTTTAATCCCAAGAAGCTGGTGCGCAACGTCGAGGCATGGGTAACTGCCTCCATGAAAGCCGGGAAAATCACTCCCGAGGAGGGCCGCAACTTCCTGAGCACATACCGCTCGGGCCTATATGGATACACATACCTCGAAAAAGACTGAAAATCTATCCCTTAAAGGTTTAAAATGAGGATATTCGCCGACCTGGCCTATCGCGGAGCCGCCTTCCACGGATGGCAAATCCAGCCGCAGGATATCTCAGTGCAGGAGACCATAGAGACGGCACTGTCGAAGATACTGCGCCGGCAGGTGGCAGTAACCGGAGCCGGACGCACCGATGCCGGGGTCAATGCCTCCCGCATGATAGCCCACTTCGACCTCACGGAGAACGAAAGCCTCAGCCCGAATTTTCTGCGCTCACTCAACAGCCTCTGCGGCCGTGATATAGCTGTATATTCACTCACTCCCGTAGGCGACAACGCACACGCCCGCTTCGATGCCTGTGAGCGCATTTACCGCTATTTCCTCACGGCCGACAAAAATCCCTTCTTAGGGCCACTCGCGCTTAAAGTGGCCGCACTCCCCGACTTTGACAATATGAACTCCGCCGCCGAGAGATTACTTGGAGTCAGAGATTTCACATCTTTCTCCAAGCTTCATTCGGGTGCCAAGACCAATATCTGCGACCTACGCAAGGCACAATGGCATGAAGTAGCAGGTATCCCGGGGCTATGGTGCTTCGAAATCAGCGCCGACCGCTTTTTGCGCAATATGGTAAGGGCATTGACAGGCACACTGCTGGAGGTTGGACGCGGTGCCAAGCCAGAAGATTGGGTCTCAGAGGTACTCGAAGCCCGCGACCGTTGCGCCGCAGGCACTTCTCTGCCAGGCGAGCCGCTTTTTCTCCATGATATAGCTTATCCTCCGGAAATTTACACGGCACCCGAAAGGCGTTACTGCTTCGTCCTAAAATAAACCTACCGGATTCATCAAGCAAGAGAATCCGGCAGAAAATATATTTAAGAGAGATTTTCAGAGTGCATTTACCAGCTCTGAGAGAGTCTGAAAAGTACGGGCGGGAGCATCGTCCCAGAACGACTCATACTGCGAGATATTATCGTCGACGCTTCCCGGGGTGTCGCTTATCACGCGCAGACAAACGAAGCCAATGTTCTTGAGAGCGCAAACCTGAGCTATCGATGCCGATTCCATATCCACGGCCATGGCATCGGGATAAATCGAAAGGATTTTCTTTACCTCTTCCGGGGTCGATACGAAAATATCGCCCGAAGCGATGAGGCCGCGTTTCACCTTACCGAGACGGTCAATTACATCGTCGGCAATCGCGGAGACGAAAAATCTGGGATAACCGGACGCCTGACCTTGCACTGTGCCGGGGCCGCACCAGACATCGTGATAAGCAACACGGGTTGCGACCACCACATCAAGCACCGAGGCACCGTTGCCCGTGCCGCCGGCCACACCTGTATTGATTATGAGCGAGGGACGGAACGTATCGGCCAGCGTGAGCGTGCCTATAGCCGCATTCACCTTGCCTATGCCGCATTTCATTGCAGCAACCTCATGATGACCTATGCGGCCGCGATACATTTCAAATCCGTTAACTTCTTTCTTTTCGATATCTTCGAGATGTGGCAGCAGGAGATTCATCTCCTTATCCATGGCCACAATTATACCTATTTTCATATTTTATTGCTGAAAAAAATCCTTAAATGCCTCAGAGGCTTTTGCTTATATCTATTTCTTTCTTATTTCCACGCCCTTCACCTTTGCCCTGAGCATATAAGGCGTTGCCTGACGGCGTTTGGGTGCCGGAGAGAGATGGTAATAGAAAATACGCTGAGTATCCCATGAGCGGAAATCGCTGCGAACGGTCTTACCCGGAGCAAGCCCGAGCGGCAGCCTCACGGTGCGCGAGTGCAGAGGCAGACTGTCCATGCCGAAGTATTCCAGTTCGAGCCATACCGCGTCTATAGTATCGTTGAGACCGTTGCGCACAAACACCGACTCCTTGTTGGCCTCCCTAACCTTGTCATAGCCGAAAACATCCACTTTGGCCGAATCGGCAAAAAGACCATCGGCATTGACTGAAACCATTTCGTAGCCCGACGGAACAGCCTGCGGAGATTCGGCAGCGGTCTTCACCGCCGGACGGGTGGTTTTAGTGCGGGGATTGCGTGCCTCGGCCATCAGAAAGCAAAATGCCGTCAGGGCAATGGCAACTACCGTAATCAATATTTTAGCCATTCGTTTCACTTATAAAATGTTAGGCAAGAAATCAAACAGATATTTCCCTAAAGAGTAACAATGGCATCGGCGGCATGGTTCTCGGGATATATCATCCGGGCGCCGTCGGCATCGGCAGGACGAGTAGGTTTCTCGCTCACGGTTACCCTGAAGAGATAGGGAATCCATCTCCAGAGGCTTATCTTGCGGTTTTTGCGGAATGAGCTGAAGCGCATCACTCCGGGCGATACAAGCTTGCACATGAAGTCGCGGGAACCTGACTTTGGCAGTGGCCGGCCCGCTTTACCCGGTTTTGCGAATCTCGCCTCCCATACATCGTCGGCGCCGGTGGTGGTGAGTTCGCCCACAATTTGCCCCGGAAGGATCTCGAGGGCGGGAGAGTCGATAATTCTCACCTCATAGGTGGCCTGTGTGGCGGGCTTGCGACTTATGGCTATCACGGCTCCCTCGCCGCTTATCTGCCAGATGCCTTCGATTGGCGAGCGGCTGTCTTCGCGAAGGTAAGTCTTGAGAGAATCAAGATCAAAACAACCGGCAGAAACCGCCTCTGCCCCTAACACGCAAATAAGCGCCAGTGCAGTGCAAAGCCTTGCCAATATGATTTTTACCGAAGACATGCCTCGTTTATATAGTTTATATATCGAATTCTACCTTTTAAAACGACTTAAACTGGTAGCTGAAGCCAACGGAGAAAACCTCCTTGAGCTGCAGTTTTTTCCATTTGTCACCCTTTTCGTAAGGCGTCTTGTCGTCAAATCTCAGATGGGTGTAAATCTGTGTGGAGATAAACGAATTGACACGGAGTTCGATGGTGTTTTCCCAGTCGGCCTGCACACCGTCATAGTCAGTGAAGGCGAAGAGCCTGCTTCGTAAAGTGATATTTGAGAAAATCTGCCATACGAGGTTTGCGTCGAGCGTACTACCATAGCTGCTCTTGGTATGATGCCCCTTCTTTATGTCAAACTGCGTGACATCGATATCGTCGTTTGTGCAAATCTTGAGATTATAAGAAATGGGTGCCACCGAGAGGTCGAAGCTGAAAGTCTTTTTGGCGTTGACCTTGTTGTAGGTCATACCGATACCGGCATTGAGTTCGCCGGGGCTCATGAAGGAAGAGACGAGGCGGCGGTCGTTTGCCTTGTAACTCTTGAGCAGCTGGGTCTTGAACTGTCCGGTAAACGAGTAGTACCAGTTACCGTGAGCCTTGATACCGAAGGTGGTGTTGGCCTGGAAAAGGTCTTCCGAGATATTGTAGGAATGAATCGAATCATCTGGGGCCGAGTTGATGCCGACCTTATACTGGAAGGTATTGTCGAAGAGAAGATTGGGGTGGAACTGCGGATTGAGCTTCACGTTATAGAAAAGCTGGCCGCGAACATTGAGGTTGCGTTTGCCGCCCTGATACCAGTTGGGTGATACATAGGCCTGTGAGAACTGCACCGAGGAGGCGAAATTCTTTACCCAGTGGCGGCGTGTATAATCCTCCGGTGTGACCGTGGCATCCTTTACCGGAGCCGAAGCTATTTCCTCGATTGTGATGGTATGGTCCTCGGGATTAATCACCGAGTGGAATTTCTTAGGCGCGTCGGGCATCATGGCCACATTGCGTTTCACCGAGTAAGGCGAGTTGAAGAAAAGACGGTAACGCAACTCGGCGATACGGCGGGCGAGGGCATTTTCCTCCTCGATCCATCTCAGAGCCTCATTGCCGGAATATTCGCTGTCACCTATCTTGAAGCTATCGGGAAATTCGTAATGGTCATATATCGCGGGCTGGAACACATAGTCAGGCAGCAGGGGAAAGTCAACGGAATAAACCGAGAAATCGCTCATGGCAATCACCGAGTCGAGATGAGCCTCGAACGCACGACGCTCGGCCTCCTTGCGGGCTTCCTCGAGCTTTTTGGCATACCAGGCGGGAGTACGTCTTGGAGCCGCGTTGGGGTCGATGGGCTGTTCTATCTTCTGCGATGCATCGCCGATTTTTGTCATATCAGTACGCGCTTTCGCCGTATCCGGAGGAGTGGTGATTGTCGCTCTGGTCCCTACCCTGGCGGTCGACTGATACATGGCCTGGGCCGAAGCCGTCTCCGGTGCCGGCATGAGGCATACTGCGGTTATAAATAGTGTGATTATCTTTGTCAAAGACAGTTTCATATTTAGCTGTGCTTTTATGCTTTGGATTGTGATGAATTGCGGTTTCTTTTAACCCTTGCAGGATTTTGTGCCGAAATCGATTGTTGTGCTTTCAGCTCTCTTTGAAAGCGGCATAGATGGTGCAGACACCAAAAGTGAGAGGGCGGAAAGAGGCGTTGACAAAACCCTCTCTCCGGGCTATGGTGAGCATGTCTTCGCCCTGTGCCACGGCCGCGATGCTCTCGGGCAGGTATGTATAGGCACGACGGTCTTTCGAGACCAACCGGCCGAGAAAGGGTATGAAGTGACGGGTATAGAAATTATAGAGCGGACGCGTGAGACGCCCTTTAGGAGTAGAAAGCTCAACCACGCACATCATGCCGCCGGGACGGAGCACACGGTAAAACTCGCGGTATCCGGCCTGAAGGTCCGAGAAGTTTCTCACCCCGTAGGCCACGGTGAGTGCGTCGAAGCTGTTGTCCTCAAAAGGCATTGTCAGCGAGTCGCCGGTGAGGAGCGATACGCGGTTATCCAGTTTTTTCGAGGCTATCTTGCGGTTGCCGATGTCGACCATACCCTGCGAAAGGTCGAGGCCGGTCACTTTTGATCCGGGAATACGCCTTGCCAGGGCTATCGACATATCGCCGGTGCCGCAGGCAACATCGAGAATCTTGCGGGGCGACCTTTTTGCCACCATCTTCACGGCCTTGCGCCGCCACAGACGGTCGATGCCCATGGTCATGGCACGGTTCATGAAATCGTAGGCCGGGGCTATGCTGTCAAACATATCCCTGACCTGCGATGTCTTGTCGCCCTCATTGCTGTAGGGCTTTATCTGCTCTACTTTCTCTGTCAATTTCCGTATTGATTGGTTGGAAGCGGTATGCCGTCATCAGCCGTTGAGGCGATTGAGGCAGTCGAGCACGTTATCCTCGATGCGGCGCTCGGGGTCGGAACTGTCGGTCTTGACGAATTTCTTGCCTGTAACAGCCTCATAAAGCTCGATATAGCGGTTTGAGATAGCCTCGCAGACTTCCTCGGTCATTTCGGGCATCTTTTCGCCCGGACGGCCCATGAAGCCGTTTTCGATGAGCCACTGGCGCACAAACTCCTTGGAGAGCTGACGCTGGGGCTCGCCGTCCTCGAATCTCTCCTCGTAGCCGTCGGCATAGAAATAGCGCGACGAGTCGGGAGTGTGGATTTCGTCGATGAGTATAACCTTGTCGGCGAGTTTGCCAAACTCATATTTGGTATCTACAAGGATGAGACCCTTTTCGGCTGCCATGCGTGTACCTATCTCGAAGAGGCTGCGGGTATATGCCTCCATCTGCTCGTAGTCTTCTTTTGAAACGAGGCCGCGGGCTATGATTTCTTCTTTCGAGATATTCTCGTCGTGACCTTCATCGGCCTTGGTGGTGGGAGTGATTATGGGTTCGGGGAATTTCTCGTTCTCGCGCATGCCGTCGGGGAGTTTCACCCCGCAGAGCTCGCGGCATCCGGCCTTGTATTCGCGCCATGCGCTGCCTGTGAGGTAGCCGCGGATAATCATCTCAACCCTGAAGCCCTCGCATTTGTAGCCTACGGTCACCTGGGAATCGGGAACGGCCAGCTTCCAGTTGGGCACCACGTCGGCGGTGGCGTCAAGGAAGTAAGCGGCAATCTGATTGAGGATCTGACCCTTGTAAGGTATGCCTTTGGGGAGCACTACGTCGAAGGCCGATATGCGGTCGGTGGCAACCATCACCAGTGTGGTGCCGTCAATGTCATATA
>CAYZFL010000104.1:0-9130 GCA_964477785.1 uncultured Bacteroides sp. | reverse complement strand
GCAATTGCGCATTGCGCATTTCTCATTACGCATTACCAGCTGGCAAGCCACTTGTCTAAGCGGCAGCTGCCCCGCCGGCCTAAAAAGCCTGAAAACGAAGCTCCTCGCTTCGCATAAAACCGCAGCAAGGAGCACTTTGACATATTGATACAATTTTTCCGGGCTAAGACAACCCACTGTGTCCGATTCGTCCGAAAAAAAGGCCGCGCCCGAATTGAGCGCGGCCTTAGGCTATTGAGTATTAATTGTTTATTCGCGGACTACAGCTTTGGTTACCTGCATCGTGCCGTCGGTGTAGACGGTGCGAACGATATATACCTGACCTGATACGGGTTCGGTTGTTTCGCGGCCCTGAAGGTCGATGAAAGTTACTCGCTCTATGGTCTTGCCCGAGAAGTCGATGTCGATGTTCGATGACTGTGAGGGCTTGAGCACGAGCACGAAGTCCTTGTGGAGCATGTCGTTGGCCGAGGTCACGGTAAGAGTAACGTTAGCGTCGGCTACGGGCTTGGCAACACCGTCCTTGATCACGATGGCCGACGAGGTGGCGCCGGTGGCGGGATCGGTGGCTGTCCATACTGCATCCTCCGGGCCGATGAGCCTGATGGGATCGGTTACGAACTCAAAGTTCTCGTTGGCGTTGGTCAGCAGCAGCATCGCACGGGCGATGTCGTTGGTCTTGAACGTCTCGCCGTAGAACTTCAGCATGGGATAACCCTCGAGACCCTCGGCATATTCGCCTTCGAGCTTCATTGCCTTGAGCTCGGCTGTTGTCTTGCTTGAACCGGGGCAGTGACGGAACTCGGAGCCGGGGTTGACGGTGCTGTCGTAGAACACATTGGTGAAGCCGTTGAAGATGCTCACACCGTTGCGCTCCTGATAGCCGTTATAGAAGGTGCCGGACCAGAATTTATACATCTTGCCGTCGTTGGCCTGATCTTCCTTGAGGCAGATCACCTTACCGGTGTTGATCACGTTGTTTACCACATTGTCTGCGGTGAACGAGCCGCCCGAGATACCGCCCACGCGGCGGTTGGCCGATACTGTACCCATGTTGTAGCAGTTCTCCATGTAGTTGGGGCCTATCGACATGTAGCCTGCGAGACCGCCGGCATCGCCGTTGCCCGTGTCGCCCTGGTAGTCGCTTGTCACGTTACCGAGGTTGAAGCAGTTTTTGATCACGCAGCGTGCGAAGTAACCTGCCAGACCACCCACCGAGTAGTTGGTCGACATGATGTTACCGGTGTTGAAGCAGCGCTCGATTGTCGCGTCGGAAGCAGTACCGAAGAGACCGCCGCCGCCGGGCGACGTCTGTTTGGCCTGAATCAGAAGATTGACATCGCCGGTGTTGTAGCAGTCGCGGATTATGGTGTTGTTGTTGAGTTTGTAGAAGAGGCCGCTGACGCCATATTTCGCGCCGTTTACAATGCCTGAATTATAGCACCGCTCGATCACAGCCTTGGCCTCCCCTTCCGAGTAACGGCCGGTTTCCTTGCCGAATCCGCAGGCCACGCCGCTCAAGGCCGTGACATCTCCCGAATTATAGCAGTCGGTCACCGTTAGACCGGGAAGCACATTGCCCATAACTCCGTATATGAAGTCCTTGCCGGTGAGATTGCCTGTGTTGTAGCAGTTTGTCACATGTCCTGCGGCATCGTTTCCGGATGTGGAGGCGGATGTCTCCACCCCCGAAGTCACTCCATAGATGGTGCCGCTTTCGGAACCGGTATTGATGTCCGATGTGTTGTAACAGTTTTCAAGCGAGCCGTTGAAGTAGAGCGCGTAACATACGCCGGCTGCCAGACCACCGCCCTGAGGCGAGAATTTGCCTTCGTTGTGGCAGTTGCGCATCATACCGTCGTTGTAGAAGGCAACGCCGCCGAAGCCGCTGCCGGCCACGAGTTCGCCGCGGTTCACGCAGTTCTCGACAAGAGCGTCTTTCTCGATGTCGTAAACCACGCCGGCAACGTTGCTCGACTTGGCTGTTGCTTTTCCTTCGAAAACGCAGTCTTTGAGTACGGAGCCTGATTTGGCGCGATAGAGAATACCGGCTACGCAGTTGGATGAAGTATTGTCAACCGTACCCTTGTTTACGATGCCAGAAATCTTGCCGTAGCTTTCGCCCACGATACCGGCCACATTCTGGTTTCCGGTGAACTTGCCGTCGAAAGTAAGGTCCTTAAGCTCGCCGTTGGCACCCAGGGTACCTATGGCGGCGCCTATCCAGCGGCCGATGTAGAAGTTGGGGCCTTCGATATGGCCTGCAAACTGGTTGCTGTTGGCATATACATAGTTCTTGATGGTGCGCTTGTTACCGTCGAGCACTGCCTGGAAGCTGGTGCCGTCGACGCCTAAGGCACGGATCGAGTCACCCTTGAAGTCGAGGTCGTTTGCAACCTTGAAGTTGGTGCCCGAGTATTCCCACTTGGTCTGCTCCATGAAGTTGGCGAGCTTGTTCCAGTCGGCGGGAGTCTCGATAAGATAGGGAGCTTCGGCTGTGCCTTCGCCTTTGAGGATTACGGGAATCGAACTGAGGGCGAAATACTTCTCCGCGCCGTTGAGGCTTGCGGTGAGCGTATCGGCTGCTATCTTCATGCCTTCGGGAAGCTTAACGGTGAGTTTGCCGCCAGAGATGGCGAAGTCCTCTTTGACCTTGAGATCGAATTTCGTGCCCGAAGCAGTCGAAAGGTCGAGGCTCTGACGAACGTTGGTACGTACCTGGCCCGGAACGAACTTCACATAGAGGTTTCTCAGGGCCTCGGTCTTTGTTTCATTGGCGAATGTCTTTAGCACGGGGTATGAGCCGGCCTTGAAGTCGAAGAGCGAGGCGTCGAATCCTTCGGGTGCGTTGCCCGATATCATCTCAGAGGTTGCCCATGCGGTGTTGCCGGCCAGAGCCTGATTTTCTACTGCGCCGTTGATGCTAATCGTAGCGTCGTATAAGTTGTTGCTGATTACTGCGTCTTTACCGCGGAAGCCCACTATGCCGCCACGGGTGGTGGTTGACTTCAGACAATCGGTAAGACCGTTGTTCACACAGTTTGTAACCTTGCCGTTGCCTTCGCCTGTGGTGTTGTAACCCACGATGCCGCCGAGATTGTTTTCAGCCTGCACGCTGGCATTGTTGACGCATGCGTTTACCATGCCGTAGTTGTAGCCTAAGATACCGCCCACGTAGCTGCGTGCTCCGCTGGTTATCTCGGGATTGACGGGCTTGCAGATGATGTCGCCGTCGTTCTGGCAGTTTTCGATAAGTGTGCCTCCGCTGTTGGTGACACCTACGATACCGCCCACATAGGGCATCACGGTGGTGATTGTTCCGGCGTTGTAGCAGCCGGTTACTTTGGCGTCGAGACCGGCGAGGCCCACGAGACCGCCCACATAGCTGTAGAGCGACTTCACATCGGCATAGTTGCGGCAGTTGGTGATGTCGCCAAGTGTTGCGCCTGCGATGGCCCCGCTGTAGCTGTAGAATTTCAGGTCGCAGTCGGCTGAGATGTATACGTTCTTCACCGCACCGCCTTCGTCGATTACGCTGAAGAGTCCTGCGTACGCCTTGGATTTGTTATGGGCGATGGCAGGTTTGCCGTCCTTGTCAGGCTCGATTACGGTAGCGTCGATTTTGAGCTTGTGCACGAAGTGGTTGCGTCCGTCGAGCACACCGCCGAAGCTGGCGCCCGAGCCCTGGCCGTAACCCACGCCATGGAACTCTTCGCCTAAGCCGAAGTCAATGTCGTTAGCCATTGCAAAATAGTCGCCGGCATGTTTCTGACGAATGGTACCCACGGCATAGTCGAGGTTCTTCCAGTCGGCCACTGTCTTGAGGAGATAGGGGCTTTCCTCCGTGCCTTCGCCGTCGAATAGTTTGGGCACGAGTGCCAGCACATAGAGCTTGCCCCCTGCGCCGTCGTTGCTGGCGGCGATGATGTTGGCGTTTACATATTTGTCCTTAACTGTAAAGGTGCCGTTCTCGAATTTGAGGAAATCGGTGTCGGTCGAGGGGCTCTCGCCGTTGGAGATGGCCCATATCACACGCTCGTCGGGAGTGATTTCAAACGAACCCTTTACCTTAGTGGCGGTCTGACCGTCGTGCAGGAGCACGGGCGAAGAGGCGAGTGCCGAGGCATAAGTGTCACTGAAAGCCTTGAGCACCGGGTATTTGCCGAGGGCCGATGCCCATATTGAGGCATCGAGGCCTTCGGGAAGAGTGCCGGAGGTGAAATATGAAGTCAGACGGCCATATTTGCTTTCGCTGAACTGCTGTATCTGGGCGTCGTAGTATGAGTTCCTGAAGCATGCGTCTTCAGGGTGCTCGCCTTTCCACGACTGTGCCACGAAGGTTTCGCCGTAGAGGCCTTTCTTGGGATTCTCAACCGGAGAAATCACCTGCCCGAAATTGTAGCAGTTTGTTATATAGGTGACGTTGGTCATAGAGTCGCCTCCCGAAGACGAGAAGCTGTAGCCTACGCTGAGGTTGCCCACGATACCGCCGGTGTATTCGCATGCTCTCGACTGTACTACGGTACCGCTGTTGAAGCAGTCGGTGATCTTACTGTCGTAAGTGTAGCCTGCGATACCGCCTACCGAAGGTTTGTCCTCCGTGGTGGCCATGGTGGAAGATACGAGAGCCGTGTTGAATGAGTTGCTGATTTCGGACATGAGGTTTCGGCCCACGATACCGCCGGCCATGCCGTGTCCGTATGAGTCGGTAACATAACCTATTGCATAGCAGTTCTTCACCGAGCCGTAGCTTGTGGCACCGGCGATACCTGCGACGTCGCGGCAGGTGCTGTTGATATATCCCACCAGCTCGAAGGTGCCGGATACGCGGCAGTTCTCGATGTCGCTGCCCGACTGGCCCGCGATGCCGGCCACCGAGCCGATGCCGCGTGCCGTACAGTTGTTGACCGTAATGTTTGAAATCTTAGAGGGAAGGCGGGTGTCGCCTACTTTCAGTTTGGTGCAGAGACCCACGAGTACACCAGCGAGCTGTCCGTTGCTCTGTACGGCGCACTGTGTGAGGGTGATATTGTCGATATTGCCGTAAGTGGCACCGGCGAGTACACCGGCATAGTCTCCTAAGTTATAAACCCTGGCGCCGGTGAAATACATATTTCTCACCATCGACTTTTCGCCGAGCACGCCGAAGAAACCGGCGGCCTTTTCGGCGCGGCCGTCGAGCCAGAAGTTCTTGACTGTGTGTCCGCGGCCGTCGAAGTATCCCTGGAAAGGACGCTCCGAGCTACCTATGGGAAGATAGTTCTCACGATTGACGGTGGAGAAGTCGAGGTCGTTGGCGAGAGCCACATATTTGCCCTCGAAGCTCATGCCGCCGGCGGTGAGCTTGGCGATGTTGTCGAGGTCGGCGTAAGTCTTCACCAGATAAGGGTCTGCATCGGTTCCGGTACCGCTGAGGTCGAGCTTGCCTGCGGCTGGGTAACGCACGCCGTGGGGACCGACAACCTTCATGTCGCTGAAAGTATAGCCCACATACTGTGAGGGAAGTGTCCTTGCCGCGATGGCCCAGGAACCGAAGTCGATTTCGTTGTCGCTCACCCAGCGGCCCGTGACGGAACCGGCCGAGTTGATCACCAGTTTCCCGGCGTTGTTGACGCTCGTGGGATAGATGAAGAAAGGACCGAACATCATGTTGTTGTAGATCTGCTGCGGGGCTATGGTGATGGTCTTGTCGGGGTTGATGCGGCCCAAGAGAATGTCGCCGTTGACGCCGGCCAGGCAGTAGATACGTGCCGAGTTGTCGCCGGTCTGGTCGATATAGATCGCATATTCCACGTTCTCAGAGCCCTGCGAGGTGGTCTTCACGCCCTTGGCCTTGAGGGTGGAAACCTTCCAGTCGGAACCGAGCATGAAGTTGAAGCCACGGTCTTTGTATTTATCGTTGCTGGTAAACATGAGACCCCAGCCGTCGAGAGAGATGTTGCCCTTCTCGTCGATTGTTCCGCTTACCGGTCGGTTGGTCCAGTATCTCATGCCGGTCACCTGACCGTTTTCGTCAGTGGTGAAACGCATGGGGCAGAACATCACGTCGCCGTAGGTATCATGCGTAAACACTACCTGGGCGGGGATGGATACTTTACCTGTCTCAAGGTTAATGCTTAACATGAGTTTCTTGTCTTCTCCAAGAGAATAGATGTTGGAGAGATAATACTCGGTGTCGCTGCCCTCGACCTTGGTGAGTTTCATCGAGGCAGCGACGTCGTTGCCCTGATAGGTGTGATCGATGGCAACATAGTCGGAGCCGGTGATGGCTCCCGCTTTCTGAACGGCGGGAGTTGCGGCCGGAAGAGCCTCGGTTGAAAGTACTGCGCGGCCTTCGCAGGGCGAAGCCACGGGGAAGGCCGGAGAGCCTTCGAGTTTAAGCTCGGCGTAGTTACCGCGCTCTGACATAAGCTCGGCCACTGTCGTGGTGAAGGCCTGAGGAGCTTCTGTCGCAGAGGTTCGTGTGGCCGACACTGCGGAAGTCTGACTCGAGGCCATTGCTGAGGCAGCGAGCGACGCGGCTTTTGCAAGCTCGGCCCGCGCTGTGGAAACGCTGACCGGCGAGACTGACGGCGACGCCGCTGTCATCGATACCGCACCCATGAGGCACAGCCCGATGAATAGTCCTTGTCGTTTTTTCATGACGTTAATATTGGTTGATTAATGAAGTGATTTTTGGAAAAGAATGATATGACGAATGATATGACAATCAAGGCTCCGGATACAAATTGTAGTGAAGAGTCCACCGCAAAATTAGGAAATAAATTTATAAATATCAATATTTATTCAAAAAATCGGTTAAAAAAGAAGTCATATTTTTTATTTACTTGTCAAACTGTTGCTATGAGTTTTTCAATAATTTATGTGCAATAAGCGAAATATTTCTTTAATTGGTAGTTTATCACAAAAATAAATAGTAATTTTGTCGGTTGAATGGCTTTCCGTGCTTTTATGCGGTGGCTAATAAAATTTTTTTCCGAACTTATTATCACAACATATACACAAATGATACTTAATAAATTAAGACTCACCGCAGTGGCAGCGCTAATAGGCGTTGCCGCAATGTCGTTCATTGCCAAGGCCGAGACCACTCCCGAAAAGCCCTGGAAACTCGTTAACGCTGAAGAACTCAGAATAATCAACAAAGCATGGCCCGCAGGAGTGACCGAAAGGAAATATTCACGACTCCCGGCCGCCATCAAAGACAGTGTGCGCTCGACACTCTGGGACCGCCAGCAGTGCTCTTCGGGCATAGGTGTGCGCTTCGCCACAAACTCATCGCGCATTGGCGTGAAATATAAACTCTTCCTCAACACCCACATGATTCACATGGCCGATACAGGCCTCAAAGGTACCGACCTTTATATATTCCAGGGCGACTCGGCCTGGCGTCATGTCAACACCAACCGCCCCTATATCTCAAAGAATTATCCCGCAGAAGAGAAGATGTGTGAGTTCACCTACGTCGAGAACCTCGACGGCAAGATGCACGAATACATGGTTTACTTCCCGCTCTACGACGGCATAGAAGACCTGTGGATCAAGGTTGACAGCGGCACCGTGATTACCCCCGGCAATCTCGAGCTCATCGACAAGAGCAAGGGCAAGATCATCGCCTACGGCACATCGATACTCCAGGGCGGTTGCGCCTCACGCACCGGCATGGCTTCGACAAACATCATGAGCCGTGAGCTCAATCAGGAAATCGTCAATCTCGGTTTCTCGGGCGACGGCAAGATGGACCAGATCATGGCAAGGGAGATGGCAAAGATTCCCGATGCAGCAATGTTCTTCCTCGACCCAGTGCCAAACTGCACAGAGATGATGTGCGACACACTCACTTATGATTTCGTAAACACTCTCCGTCAGCTTCGTCCGGAGGTGCCCATCGTGATGCTCGAAGGCCCCATGTATCCCTATTACCGCCAGGACAGCAACTTCGGCAACTATCTGCCCAAGAAAAACGCGGCTTTCCGCAAGAATTACGAAAAACTCAAAGCAGAAAATCCCAAGAATCTCTATTATATCGACTCGGTAGACCTTGACGGCGTGGAAGACGACGGCACAGTCGACGGCATCCATCTCACCGACCTCGGTTTCCGCCATTATGCCGACAAGATCGGCCCCATCCTCAAGGCCATCCTCGACGGCACTTACACCGGCACCGCAAGCACCCTCAACGAGACCAAGGATTATGTGGGCATAGAAAAAGCTCCCGCAAATTCCACTCCCGTAAAGGATCTCAAGAAGAAATTCAAGAAGGCTGTCAAGGCTAAAAAAGCAGCAAAATGAGATTTCCCCGAGATTATAGTTAACCTTAAATATATCCAATTAACAAACAAAAAAATCATGTTGGAAAAGACTAACGTAAAAGTCCTTGACAAAGTGGTAATCCGCTTTTCAGGCGACTCCGGCGATGGTATGCAGCTTGCTGGCAACATTTTTACCAATGTATCGGCCGGCATGGGCAACCAGGTGTCGACTTTCCCGGACTATCCTGCTGAAATCCGCGCCCCGCAGGGCTCTCTCGGCGGCGTATCCGGTTTCCAGGTATCGGTGGGCACAGGCGTGCACACTCCCGGTGATGCCTGCGACGTGCTCATCTCGATGAACGCCGCAGCCCTCAAGCAGAACTATAAGTTCCTCAAACCCGGCGGTGTGATTATCGTCGATGTCGATCACTTCACAAAGCTCGACCTTGACAAGGCAAAGTATGCCACCGATGATCCCCTCAAGGAGCTGGGCATTCCCGAGAATCAGGTTGTGATGGTACCCGTCACCGCCCTCACGAAGGCCGCTCTCGAAGGTTCGGGCCTCGACAACAAGAGCGTGCTCAAGTGCCGCAACATCTTCGCCCTCGGCCTCGTCTGCTGGCTCTTCGACCGTCCCCTCGACGCTGTGCTTCACATGCTCAAGAATAAATTCGCCAAGAAACCGGCCGTTTACGAGGCTAACTCCAAAGTGCTTCAGGCAGGATGGGACTATGGTCACAACATCCATGCTTCGGTAAGCACTTACCGCATCGAATCTGAGGAGCCCAAGCCTGGTATCTATACCGACATCAACGGTAACACTGCCACCGCATGGGGCCTCATCATGGCATCAGAGAAATGCGGTCGTCCCCTCTTCT
>CAYZFL010000103.1:0-9152 GCA_964477785.1 uncultured Bacteroides sp. | reverse complement strand
CCCCGACCCTCTGCTTGTAAGGCAGACGCTCTGAACCAGCTGAGCTAAGCGCCCCAAAGGGGATTGCAATCGGCATAGGGAATTAAGAGTGGGCGCTGAGGGATTCGAACCCCCGACCCTCTGCTTGTAAGGCAGACGCTCTGAACCAGCTGAGCTAAGCGCCCTTTTTGCCGAAAGCGTTGCAAAGTTACGCACTATTTTTTAACCGGCCAAATTTTTCGACCATTATTTTTTAATTTTTTTTTTCAGCCGGTCTTTTTGAGGATATATCTGTGGTAATTCATGAGACTCCGGCAGACCTCTAAAAAGACAATCATCGCCGGCAAAGACATGATATATATGTGTTTGTCGGCGATGAGTTGTATTTTTTTGAAATCAGTAGGAGATTTACTTCTTCTCGTCTTTCTTTCCTTCTTTTTTATCGCTTGCCTTGGCGTCTGATTTGTAGCGCTCGTTGAGGCCCTTTATAATCTCGTCGGTGATGTCGAGTGAGGGATTATAATATAAGGTGGCTGCGGTAGAGAAGATGGCGTCGTAATGCTTGGTGGCGTTATACTCCTTGATGAAGTTCATAATCGAGTCGTTGAGCCTCTGGCTGTCCTGGCCCTTCTCTTCCTGACGTTTGTAAGCTCTTGAGCTGAGCACGCGCTCTGTCTCGGCATACTGGCGCTGAAGGTCCTTTACGTCGGCGTTGAGCGAAGCCTCGCTGAGATAACCGCCCTGCTGCTGCTTGTTCTGGATGTTGGCCGATTTGTTGTTAAACTCGTTTTCCTTAGACTGGCGGTATTTCTCCAGCTCGAGGTCGGCTTTCTGGTTTTTCTCGTCGAGCTCGCGGGCAAGTGTGTACTCGTCCATGACTCTGATGGGGTCGTAAAAACGATAGTTTGCATCTGACTCGAAACCTTCGCCCATGTCCTGTTTGGCTGTGGCTTCTTTTTCCTTTGCGTTATCGGCCTTCTTGTCGTCGCTCTTGCTGCAGGAGGTAAATGAACCGGCGGCTATCATGGCAATAATACCGGCCGCTAATGCTGTTTTCTTCATGTTTTATCTATTGATTTTTTAATTTTCAAGGTCAATTTTTGCCGTCCGGAATCCTGTTTGAGGTCTTTCGGGTGGTTTTGCACTGCAAATATAGTGAAGAATTACAAAATTTTTACTCCAACTCAAATTTATTTTGTAACTTAGACGTCGAATAAGGGCGCATTTAACTTTCTTTGAATGTTCTTTGCGTTTATTTATCCTTCGTAACTACTTTAAAACCTTAATTAAATAACATCTTTCAACCATGACTATTAAAGATCTTAAGCCCGCACTGGTCTTCGGTATCTTCGATGAAATCAACCAGGTGCCCCGTCCTTCTAAGAAGGAAGGCAAAATCCGTCAGTATCTTCTTGACTTTGCCAAGAAGCATAACATTGAGGTGAAAACCGACGCTATCGGCAACGTGGCCATGTTCAAACCCGCAACTCCCGGCAAGGAAAACGCTCCCATGGTAGTGATGCAGGCCCACATGGATATGGTTTGCGAGTCAAACGACAAGAGCTTCGACTTTGAAAACAATGCAATCAAGACTATCGTAGACGGAGAATGGCTTCGTGCCGACGGCACAACCCTTGGCGCCGACAACGGTATAGGTATGGCTGCAGGTCTCGCCGTGATGATCGACGACAGCCTCGTTCACGGTCCCGTGCAGTGCCTCTTCACTGTTGATGAGGAAACAGGTCTTACCGGTGCCAACAACCTCGGCGACGGCATGATCAAGGGTTCTATCCTGCTCAACCTCGACTCAGAGGACGATGCCGAAATCTTCGTAGGCTGCGCCGGCGGTGTCGACACCACCTGCCTCTTCACATACGAGCGCTCGATGGCTCCCGCCGACTTCCACTACTTCAAGTTTGACCTCTCAAACGGCCGCGGCGGTCACTCGGGTTCAGACATCAACGTTGGTCGCGCCAATGCCAACAAGCTCACCGCACGCTTCCTCTGGAACCTCATGCAGAAACACGACATCTGCCTCTGCGAAATCGACGGCGGTAACCTCCGCAACGCCATTCCCCGCGCAGCTCACGCAGTATTCGGTGTCCACACCTCCAGAAAGGAAGAAGTCACCGCAGCTTTTAACCTCTTCGTAGCAGATGTTGAAAACGAATACAAGGACGTTGATCCAGACATGAAGTTCAGCCTCGACACCGTCGAGAAGCCCGACTTCTGCATCGACGCCACCACTTGCCGCAATCTCATCTCAGCTCTCTACTGCGCTCCTCACGGAGTAATGTCGATGAGCCGCGACATCGAAGGCCTTGTAGAAACCTCTACCAACCTCGCTTCAGTGAAGATGAAAGAAAACAACGGCATCCTTGTAACCACCTCGCAGCGCTCTTCTGTTGAGTCGCGCAAGTGGGACATCGCCCGTCAGGTTGAATGTCTCTTCAAACTCGCAGGCGCCGAGGTTACCCATGGCGACGGCTATCCCGGATGGGCTCCCAACATGAACTCACGCATCATGAAGATTGCTTCCGACGCTTACGAGGAACTCTACGGTGTTAAACCCGCCATCATGGCTATCCACGCCGGTCTCGAGTGCGGTCTCTTCCTCCAGAAATATCCGCATCTCGACATGGTATCCTTCGGCCCGACACTCAAGGATGTGCACTCACCCAGCGAGCGCATGCACATCCCCGCTGTTGAGCGTTTCTGGGGTCAGCTCACACGCACCCTCGAAAAAGTTGCCGACCTCAAAGACTAAAACTCTGAGCATAAGCATAAAATCAAAGGTCCGTGGCACCCGTCGCGGACCTTTTTAACTTTTGTCAGGTACTTTGTCGGACAAGTCCGAGCGGTCAGACTTAGACGCAAAGGATTATTGCAGTTACGGCAATCATTATCCACAGAAATTTTCTCATATTCATTGTAAAGACTCAGTGGTCATGCAGCCCTCCTGACCGATTGATGAAAAAGAAACGTGGACTGATTTACTGCATCCATCGCTGACGGTCGTAGGAAACCTAAAGATGAAGATGTAGAACAGCAGCCCACGCTATAGCGCGGGAACCGTCTTGAAATCCTCCCATCTTTATGAAAATTTCCTACGTTTTCAGCGATGAAAGATAGCAAAACGCTTCCTTAATAGATTACTATGTCGTTGTCAATCTCGAGATTGACATGGCAAAATTAGAAATAATTCCTGATTCTGAAGCTAATCATTTTAATTTTTTTGATTTATGGGCCATATAATTCTTGATTTACACCTTAATCTGTCATTTGCCGTCATTTCTTTTCAGCAGAGAGAGTGAGAGCTCATAGGTGTTCAGGACTACGAATACGGCGGTGCCCAATATCAGTATCCAGGCTATTATCGGGAGATTGTCGGCCAGGATATTAAGATCCGATTCGGTAGGGAGTGCCTTTTGCCAATCTGATACAACCCGGCTTATGTAGGGTAGGATAAGCGAAAACAGAAGGCCTACGACAAAACCTGCCAATGCAGCAAAAGTCATGGCTTTCTTGCTCCTCGTCAGTGCCTCGGCGTTGTGTTGTTTAACAAGCTCCACAGAGTCTAACTTCTCCTCGAGATTTCTCATAAACCTGAAGTCGGAGCTAAGTTCCGGTTCAAATGTCGAGAACAGGGATTTTATTTTATCGTCTTCCATAATGGTTTTGTGGGATTCATTCTTTTAATATTCGTCGGATAACAGGCCGCGCAGATGATTCCTGCCCCGATAAAGATGTTGCTTTACCGCATCCTGCGTAACATCCTGGATTTCGGCTATCTCTTTTATGGTATATCCCTCCATATAAAAAAGCAATATGGAAGTCCTCTCTTGGGCAGGAATCCGGTCGAGAGCCTCATAGAGTTCCTGATAGGCAAACGACGAGTCAGCATCTGTCCGGGCTGCGATTTCCCTGGCGTCTTCATATCCGGTAGTCGGCCTCTCTCCGCGGCGGTGGTTCAGAAAGGTATTGTAGCCGATTTTAAAAATCCAGGCGCTGAATTTATCAGGATTGGTGAAAGTATCGCAGGAAAGATAGGCTTTGATATATGATTCCTGGGCAATGTCGTCTGCGAGCGCGTTATCGCCACAGCACAGAGCCACCAGAAAGCGTCTGAACGCCTTCTGGGTGGCTTCCACATGCGATATGTATTGCTCGCGGGTCATTTCGGCTTATTCCTTGACTTGTTTGCGGCTTACAAAGTAAACGATAAGGTAGCTCAGACCTATAGCCAGTGACGCGCCGCCGAAGAGCAGCTGCATAGCTACGGCCTCGGAAGTGAACTCCAGGCCCACGCAGAGTGCGATTATGCCGCCGGCGCATAAAGCTACACCGATGAAGGAAAATATGCAACCGCGAAGCAGGCGGAGGTTGAGAATCTCGCGGGCCGTCTTTTTAGGTTTCTGCAGAGCCTCGTCGAGTTTGTCGGCGTCGATGCCGCAGTTTGATTCGATTGCCTTAATAAGCACTTTAGACCTTTGGTTGTCGCTGTTGATTGATGCTGCATATATGATTGCCACGATTGCCACAGGCAATACCACGCAGATGAAAATTGGAACTATTATTGATGTCATATCATTATGATTTTATTGATTATACATATAGCTTTTTGAGGCGTCTCGTAAATAAGACCCCTAAAGGCAGCCAAAGGTGACAAAGTAAATATATTTTTTTTCGCCTCAGCCCTCGACCATCTGTCAAACTTGTCGGACAAGTCGGAAAATCGCCCTGAATAAATAATTTTCTTTTTCGCTATTTTACTTAAACCATAGCCTCGTTTTAAACGTTTTGTTTTTTCGATAGTCTATATATTATTGTCCGGTCGCATTTTAGTATGTCTCCGGACTTGAGTATTAACTAATTCTCTCCTTTATGCGAATATTAAAAGAGATTTTATCGGTTCTGATAATCATTGCGGCGGCATTGCCCCTTTCGGCAAGAACACCCCGAAACCGATACCACACAACTCCACCCGAAATCATAAAACACTTACCCGGCGCCAAAGATAAGTCTGATTCAGACAAGGAAAAAATCGACTCCGAAGGCCTCACTCCTTTTGATTTCATCTTCCATGAAGATACCGGCATGCCCGAGTTTATCGTCCTCGGCAACGATACCATACGCTTCGACGACCGAAACCGCGAGTTGCGCCTTTCGCCCAAGGACTATGAGGAAGTGGCTCAGGAGCTTGGTGTGGAGGTCCCGGCCATAAAGGCTGTGGTCGAAATAGAGGCCGGCAAGAGCCATCAGGGATTTTGGGCACCGGGTATGCCCATACTGAATTTCGACCTTGCGATGTTCCGCAGCTTTGCCAAGCGGCATGGCATCGCGCTCGGCAAGTACAACAAAAGCCACTCGATAGTCTTTTCAAGACCAAACGTTTCCCGCTATGGTAATCAGCAGGCAGCCGTGAGAGCACGATTTGACGCGGCCTCAAAAATCGATAAGAAAACCGCCATCTTCGGCTCTTTCTGGGGCATGTTCCAGATAGGCGGTTTCAACTGGAAGAAATGCGGCGCCGAGAGTCCCGACGAGTTCGTCTACCTTATGAGCCGCTCGGAGCGCGACCAGCTCGAGCTCTTTGCCGAGTTCCTGAAATCAACCGGACTTGACAACTATCTCCGCAACAAAAACTGGAGTGCTTTCGCCCGAGGCTATAACGGCCCCTCATACGCTTCTCGCGGTTATCATACCCGTCTGGCAAGAGCCTACGCCAAATACATCCGCGAAGAAAAAGCTGCCAGGGCTCAGGAGCAGCCCCAAATCCAGCCACTCGTCCGTGGTTAGTCGCACTCATGAATATCAGGGCTTTATAAACCGTGCATCAAGCACTTTTATGTTTTTGCATATGGATTTGGCCGACTTTTTGGAGTCAAAGGTGAGCTCTATGCTCTTGATTTTGAATTTCTCGTCATCAAAGCCCTTCTCCTGAGATACTATTTCAAGGTTATATGATACTGAACCATATTCAGAGACTTGGGCTCCGGGCTCAATCTTGTTTTCAGTCCATATAAATCCATCTGAATGTAAATCTGTAATGGTGAGCAATATCGGGAATTTAATTCTCATATCAACAAGCATCCCCTTCATATCACCCGGCTCATATATATATCGTTTTTGCCGGCCATCTGAGAATGTTACCACTGAATTTATCGCCTTCACTCCGGTTGTATCCATATAACAGGCAACGTCAGATACAAACATCGGGCGGTGTAAATCAATCTTCAGAGTGTTTGATTTTTTAGAGACATCAAATTCCGACTTCGGGATACATAACTTATCAATTATGCGGTTGACGTTTTTCTCTGAACAATCAGGCATGAAGCTGACTGTTAAAGTAATAGGCTTGATATCATTATTATAATGGAAATAGTCATAACGAGTGATACGGTTGACATAATAACTATAATGTCCTTCTTCATTGTTATTCTGAACGTATGCGTTAGTCAGATTGCTGAGGTCAATATCAATATAAATGGGAAATTGAGAATCTTTTCCAAAATATTTCGCAGGTGTGAAATCATAAAGGATTTCAAACCTATGGTCAAAATATCGGTATGAGAACGGGATATCAAGTGCCGGGAATTGCTCATTTTCTTCTCTTCGTGTATAATATGAGTAATAATCATCAGAGCTATAGAGACCTACGGAAGAATTTGCATAGACTTTATACTTTACATTAAATGTAGCTTCATCTAAACTATTCATTGAAAACTTAGTGTAAAACCACCTGCGGTTTATGCCATTGACATAAATGCTGTCTGTTTCATCTCCGTAAGCATCCACCTCAAGTCCCGCTTCTCTCATACTTTCTTTGGCTGAATGAAACGGGAGAACTTTGCCATTAAAGGTAAATGATATGTCTTTGATCAGTCTGTAGTTCCAGCCTATTTCCTCGATACTTTCCGAAATGTCGTCTGTTGTAAACTTATACGTCTCCTGCTCATCCTCAATGAGATAATCAATCGGGAAACCATAGTCTATATCCCTGAAGTTTTTCCCGGAACTATTCTTGAACGTATAAGTTATATCAAAACAATTATACCCGTCGACATGGGCGATTTTAATCTTCTCTTTGACGATACTTATCTCTGCTATGGACCGAGGTACGGGATTGGCCGCACGGAGTATAGACGAGAATCTTGCTACAGGGTCGCCGTTGGCATAAACGCAAACGCTTGTCATCATCAGAATGACAAATAATGAAATCTTCTGCGAACAGACTTTCAAGGCTTGGAAATGAAATTTAGGCATGGTATTAGGTCTTTTAGTTAATTCTGGAATGTTTCGTCTATGATGCGCGCGACGTGGCGCTTCCGTGATATTATTTCTGGAATGCGCGGGCTATGGAGCGCTTGTCGTCGCGCTCTTTGATTGACTGGCGCTTGTCGTATTCTTTTTTGCCGCGGCCTATGCCTATCACGATTTTTGCCAGACCACGGTCGTTGATAAATACCCTCAGGGGCACGATGGTGAAGCCGGCTTCCTTGCCGTTGCGCTCCAGACGGTTTATCTCTTTGCGGTTGAGCAGAAGCTTGCGGTCGCGGCGCGTGGCATGATTGTTGTAGGTGCCGTAGAAATATTCGGCGATATACATGTTTTTAATCCATACCTCGCCGTTGGCTACATAGCAGAACGCATCGGTGAGCGAGGCTTTTCCCATTCTTATCGACTTGATTTCCGTGCCCGTGAGCACGAGGCCCGCGGTGAAGGTCTCCGATATGAAATAATCGAAGTTGGCACGTTTGTTTTTTATATTTACGTCTTTTTGATTCATGATTTTAGGTCGTGTTTTAAATCGTTGTCCCGACAGATTCCGCAGGACTTCAGATTATAAACAAATCCAGACAAAATAGTATGGTAAGAGGCACGAGCACCAGCGAAAGACCCGAGCAGAGCAGGAAAGTAAACTCATTGTCGGCCTTGATGTCGAGATAGCGCGAGGCTTTGAATATCACCAGAGCTATGAGGATGGGCAGGAACTTGAGAAAACCTAAGTCCACCGGCACCACATTGAGCAGTATTTCGTAAAATGCCAGCAGGGAGATGGCATAGATGCTCACGGTGAAACATTTCACATGATTTGGCTTGCCGTCGGTGATTCTCGGCAGGAGTGCCTCGAGCAGAAGGTTGCCTATATAAAGCGAAACGAAAAGACCGCCGAAAGTAGTAACAGCCAGTTCGATTGTCGCCAGCACGGAAATCTCTCTGAAAATAAGCCTGAAAAACACGCTCAGGCCGGTGACGATGAGCAGCGGCAGCAGTGATGTGCGCACGAGCGCCTTCGGATCGGCGTTGCAAAACGAAACCTCGTTCCACCCCGACGCGGGTGAAAATATAAGAGTAAATATATTCTTCAGAAACTGTAACATCGGGCTTCCTTTGCGGTGGTTTATTTGCGTCCACAAAGTTAGCAATTTTTTAGCGTTTAGGGATTATGTGTGGATAATAAAAAGATTTCTCTGCGATAAATACCTTCGGATGTGTTTGTCAACTGATTCTTTGTTTTTTAGAGCCATGCCGTCAACATTATTTTTCTAACCGGCTCTTATATCCGTTGATGTGTATTCTGTCGGGATGCCATTTGTCGACAGGGCCGTGTGCGCGGTCGGGATACCCCACGGGGATAAGATTGAAAGGTATGATTCCCGAGGGTATGCCGAGGATTGAGCTGGCCCGGTTCATACGGTCGGTATGCGGGTAAAGGCAGGTCCATACTGCTCCCAGTCCGAGAGCTTGGGCTGCGAGAAGTATATTTTCGGATGAAGCCGAAAGGTCCTGCTCCCATAGTGACGAATCGTCGCCGTCGAGAAATCTTTCGGAATTGCCGCAAACCATTATAGCCATAGGTGCGTGGGCACACATTTTTGCATAAGGCAATCCTTCGGCAAGCGCATCGAGAATGGTGCGGTTGTCAATGACTATGAATTCCCAGGGCTGACGGTTGACACCCGACGGAGCGCTCATTGCAGCATGGAGCAACGCCGTTTTCAGTGCGTCGGGCACCTCCCGGTTCAGGTATGTGCGCACGCTTGTGCGTTCAAGTATGTTGAGTAAGGCCGGATTCTGGAGTGCTCCGGATGAAAGGCTGTTTTCTATATTCATTATTATTACTGTCCGCTAAACTTTTTTGAGCATTTGAAAAATTAGGGCTGACAGCT
>CAYZFL010000102.1:0-9230 GCA_964477785.1 uncultured Bacteroides sp. | reverse complement strand
TAGACTTAGGATCTAATGTCTCAGGACGTGGGGGTTCGAGTCCCTTCATGCGCACCCGATAAAGCCCGCTTCGGCCTCCGAAGCGGGCTTTAATCTTGACTACGAGCATAATTTGAAAATTAAGAAAGTCACAACACATATATGGCGCAGCTTCCGCGCATTGGCGGTGGTCGTGCTCATATTGGGCGCTTTCGTGCCCACGTCTCTCTACGTGCTGCTCTCAACTTCCTGGGCGCAGGAGAAAATCCGGGTTCTCGCCCAGAATGAGCTCTCTTCGCAGCTCGGCACTGAGGTAAAGATAGGCTCGCTCGAAATTTCGCCATTCAGCAAAATCACCATAGGCGACGTGGAGGTGAAAGACGACAATGGCGCCACGGCATTGAGAGTCAAGACTATCCGAGGAGCTTTCGAGTTCTGGACGCTTGTGCGTTCAGGCAAGATTGTGGTCGATTATGCTCTTATCGACAATCCCGAGGTGATGCTTTATAAAAACACGCCCGAATCGCCGCTCAACATCGACGGCATAATAAAACGACTCACCAAGCCCAAACCGGAAAAACAGCCGTCGAAATTCCGTCTCAGGCTCAACAATCTGGTAATACGCTCCGGCATGGTCGACTACAGCGTAAAGTCCACGGGGCTTCATCACAGCCTTAAGTCGCTGGCCGTTAACGCCTATCTTCCACAGGTGTCTGAAAACCGCACAGAGGTTAAACTTGAGCGACTGTCGTTTGAGACCGACCGCGGTTTTATACTCTCTGACCTAAACTTACATGCCCTGATAAGCGAAAAAGAAGCCACGCTCAATGATTTTAATCTGAAACTTCCCGATTCGGAGCTAAGGCTCGGCGACATAAGCATAAGCTATCCGTCGCTTAAGGAAATATCCTCGGCTTTACGCAGCCAGCCTCTGAAAATAAGTATCCTGCCCGGCAGTAACATCTCTCTTGCCGATGTGGCGCCATATCTGCCCGCAATCGACGGCATGGAAGATAAGTTCCTGATATCTCTCGACGCCGAGGCCGAGGGAGACAAGGCGAAGGTGAAAAACCTCAACCTCTCGTCGGTGAGCGGGCCGGAGATGAGCCTGTCGCTAACGGCCGAGGCCGAAGGAATCGACGAACCCGAACACTTCACATATAATCTTGAGCACCTTACGCTCTACGCCTCGGCTCCTTTCATGGCCCAATATTCGGCACGACTTGTCAAAAAGCCGCTGCCGGTGAAACTGAATGAGACGCTGAGGGTACAGGCTTCCGGCGAGGGATCGCTTGAAGACGGATCATTTAAATCAAAAATAATCTACGGGCTCAACACAGTTGACGCCGACCTGCAATATACAGCGGAGTCGAAGGAATGGAAGCCTGAAAATCCATCGTTTGCGGGGCGCGTAGCACTTGATGCCGACAATCTAGGCCGCCTTCTGCCCGGCAATCAGCCTTTAGGCGCCGTTACCTTCGATGCCGATTTCGACGTCGCCATGACAGGCAAAAAAATCTCGGGAGGCGCCGACGTAGATTTTAAGAATCTTGTATTCAAGGGACATAATTACAGAAACGTAAGTCTTAGCGCAGATTTCACGCCCGAGAACGCCGAGGTTAGACTTGAGGCCGACGACCCCGAGCTTCAGCTGAACCTTTTCGGCAATTATGACAACCGCGACGGACTTAAAAAATATGTATCGACCATATCGGTGGGTGGCGCCGACCTTCATGCCTTAGGCCTTACAACCCGCTATCCCGGCTACCGACTGCGCTTCAAAGCCACAGCAGAGGCGGGCGGCAACAGTATTGACGCACTGAGAGGCCGTGCCACAATCTCCGACCTGCTCTATGCCCCGGCACAGGATGGCCTGACGGAGACTCCGTCGGACAGTCTCCGCGTGCTTGCCCTTAAGAGTCTCGTGCTCGAGTCTAAGGGCGAAGGCAAAGCCCATACAATCTCAATAGACTCCGACTATCTCAAAGGTGAAATCGACGGCGAGATATATCTGAGTCAGCTCAAAGAGACATTTACCGACCTTGTGGCAGGCGTATTCCCGGCACTTGTTCCCGACGGTGCCAGGCATAAGGCCCACGGCCATGACGAGAGCCGTAAAAACAGTTTCGACTTCGAGTTTACAGCCTCGGAGCTCGATGGACCGGCACATTTCTTCTCGCTTCCGGTCACTCCCGTGGGTTCGCTTACCCTCACAGGCCATGTCAACGACCCGGCAGGACTTGCCTTCGTCGCGCTCGACATACCCTATATATCGCAGGGCGACAAGATTATAGACGACACCTCATTGTTTGCCGACATAGACTCTAAAGGCGACCGGGCACGCGTATATTTCACTTCCCATATCCCCACCAAGAAAGGCCCGATGGCCCTTAAGGGACTGATAACCGGCGCGAGCGACCGTGCAGAAGCCCGCATCGACTGGAATATCGAGCGCAAGATACCCCTCAACGGCAGATTTGACATATCGGCAGCTTTCAGCCGCGATGAACACGGAGGACTGGTGGCACGCACAGATTTCAATCCCGGTACCATCAACTTCGGCAGCGAGGTATGGGATATAGGGCGATCGGCCATAACATACGCCGACGGAGTAGTGGATGTTGACAATTTCAGCCTCACTGCCGGCGACCAGCACATCGCCATAAACGGCGTGGCCGGCCCTTCGGAGGAGGACCGTCTCACAGTCGACATAAGGCGGCTGCAGCTTATCGACATATTCGAGACCCTCGAAATCGACAAAGCCATGATAGGCGGGGAGGCCACCGGACGCATAGAGGCCGGTGCGGTTCTCGGCAAAGGCCTTTACGCCGAATGTCACGGTCTGGAGGTCGATAGCATAAGCTATAACCGCTGCGTGCTCGGTACCGGGCATGTAAAATCGCGCTGGGATCCTCAGAATCAGGGCGTATGGATATCGGCGCTCATTGACCAGCCCGACCAGCCTTCTTCCAAAATCGAGGGCTACATTTTCCCCATGTCGAGTTCGCTCGACCTGAGGATGGACGTGCATCACGAGCCCGTAGGCTTCATGAAACCCTTCATGGAAGCCTTTACTTCGGATGTCAGGGGCTACGCCTCAGGCAAGGTGCATCTTTACGGCACCTTCAGCTGCATCGACATGTCCGGCGAGGTTTTCGCTCAGGATCTCAAGCTCAAAATTGACTTTACCAACGTTGTTTACACAACCACAGACAGCATACACATCACTCCCGGCCGCATCGAGCTCAGGGATATAACCGTCCGCGACCCGCAGGGTCATACAGCCACGCTCAACGGAGTGCTCACACATGAATTCTTCAAGAAACCGGTATTTGATTTCCGTGTCACCGGCGCCCGCAATTTCCTGTGCTACAATAGTAAGCCGAGCAACGACGTAAACTGGTACGGCACAATCTACGGCAACGGTTCCGCTACCGTCAAGGGATGGCCCGGCACCGTGGAAATAGGGGCCAGGATGACCACCGCTCCAAAATCGACCTTCACATTCGTACTGTCCGACCAGCTCGAGGCCGATGACTTCACCTTCATTACCTTCCGTGACCGCGCGAAAATCGAGGAAGAGGAAAAGCTTCTCAAATATGACGACACGCCGGCGGTGGTGAGGGACTACCGGGAACGGCAGAACAGTCAGAATACCGACAAACCCTCAGACTATAACATAGGCCTGCAGGTCGACATCACACCCGATGCCGAGATGCACCTTATTATGGACCCCGCAGGCGGCGACGAAATCAAGGCCAGCGGTAAGGGGAGCCTCAAGATGGACTATAAATCGGCCGACAACGACCTGAGAATGTATGGCATATACACTCTCGACCGCGGAACCTATAATTTCACGCTCCAGGATATCATAATCAAGGATTTCACCATCCGCGAAGGCAGCTCAATCGCATTCCAGGGCGACCCCTACGCCGCCAAGCTCAATATCGACGCCGCATACTCGGTAAACGCCAATCTCTCCGACCTTGACGAATCGTTCCTCCAGGACAAGGATCTTACACGTACCAACGTGCCTGTCAATGCCCTGCTGAAAGTGACCGGCGACATGCGTCAGCCCGATATTGACTTCGACCTCGAGTTTCCCACGCTTACATCCGACGTTTACCGCAAGGTACGGTCCATAGTCTCGACTAAGGAGATGATGAACCGCCAGATTATCTACCTGCTGGCCCTCAACCGCTTCTATACCCCTGATTATATGAACACAACGAAGGGCAACGAGCTGTTTTCGGTGGCTTCGTCGACGCTGTCTTCTCAGTTGAGCAGCATGCTGGGCAAGCTGAGTAACAACTGGAGCATCGCGCCCAATCTGCGCAGCGACCGCGGCGACTTTTCCGACATCGAGGTAGACCTTGCCCTTTCGTCGCGTCTTCTCAACAACCGACTGCTCTTCAACGGAAACTTCGGCTATCGCGACAACGACCTGAACAACAATAAATTCATAGGAGATTTCGATATCGAATATCTGCTCAATCGACCCGGCAGCTGGCGCCTGAAGGCTTACAACCGCTATAACGACCGCAACTTCTATGTGCGTACGGCCACGACCACACAGGGCGTAGGCGTGATGTTCAAGAAGGACTTTGATAATATGTTTAACTTCCTGAAGCCCAAGAAGAAAAAATCGGCAAGTGGAGCTTCGACCTCCAAATCCGCATCCACGGGCGAACAGTCGCCGGCCGCATCCGCAACTACGAGTCTTGGCGGCAACAAGGCTGACAGCACAAAGTCTAAAGTACAGTCCGATACGGCAACCTATCCTGAACCGGTGATATTCAGATAACCCTTCATACTCACCGGCTTACATTATGCCTGACCCCCTTCATTTAAATCATTCGCGCAAAGTGCGCTATCTTGAGCTTGATGCCCTCAGGTGTATTGCTATACTGATAGTTTATTTCCATCACTGGTACTTTGCGGATGGTCCGGCATTGTTTGCGGAGGGCGACAAAGCAATGGTATGCTTTTTCTCTATAATGAGCGGATTTGTGCTCTGTGCGGCTTTCGGTCGGATGATTCATGAAGGTTTGCTTGGTTATGGAAAGTTTATTTTCGGCCGCTTGGGTAAAATCTGGCCTCTCGCTATGATTGTAAGCGTTTTTGCCTTTACATTCATGTATTTTAATGAGGAGCCCGGGTGGCAGCAAAGAATGATAGTTCAGGTATTTATGGTTTCGGCATGGGTGCCAGATACCGATTTCTTCCTTGCCGGCAATATGCCATCTTGGTTCTTATGCGGACTGATGCTTTTTTACGTCCTTTTTCCACCACTCTTCAGATGGATGCATAAATATTCGAGGTCGTTTCTGTTAGTAACAGCCATACTTTTGCTCATTTCTGTGATTCTGAGTCTTATGCCGGGATTAAACCATGATCCGGAGGCGGAGTACTGGTTTTATTTCTTTCCGCCTATAAGATTGCTCGACTGTATGACAGGTATGTGTATCTGGCAACTGACAAACAATAGTAGGTATGCTTGCGGACAATCAAAACAGAGTAATAATAAGTTAAACACAAATGACCCCACGACTTGTATTGCAGTAAGACCTCTGTATGTAAGCCTTTTATGGCTTGGCTGGATAGTGATTTATCTGACAGTATGTCTTACGGCAGAACATATCACCCGTGGACTGTATTATACATTTACAAGTCTAATTGCGGGAGCTTTGCTTCTGTGGATAAACGAGGCGTTTAGAGGCAGCGGCTCGATAATCATGCGCGCATTGCGCAGTAAGTTCTTACAATGGCTCGGCTCGATATCGTTCTGCACATATCTCATCCATTACCCGTTAATCCAGTATGCCACATATTTCAATGTCACACGAGGGTGGGGAATGAATCACTATGTGCTGAGCCTTTTTATATTAGTAATTGTTGCAATTTTCTCCTGGCTTACAAACAAATACTTTGTGCGGCCGATTTCGCGATATATAGACCGTCGCCTCAACTTCCGCAGCGACAATGCACCGGTGCTGTGAAATATGGCTTACAGTTTTTCGGCCATGTCGAGCCAGAGGACGGAGGTGGCGTCGGAGGGCATTCGCCAGTCGCCGCGAGGCGAAAGGCATACCGAGCCTATCTTCGGGCCGTCGGGCAGACAGCTGCGCTTGAACTGCTGGGCGAAGAAACGGCGGTAAAATGTTTTGAGCCATCTCTTTATCGTCTCGTCGTCAAACTTGCCGGCGAAGGCGCGTCTTGCAAGCGTGTAAATTTCCGCAGGTGTCTCGCCGTGGCGCAATGTGTGGTAGAGGTAGAAGTCGTGCAGCTCATAGGGGCCCACAAGATCTTCGGTTTTTTGCTTGATTTCTCCGTCTTTGGTTGGAGGAAGCAATTCAGGACTGATAGGTGTGTCGACGATGTCGCGAAGTACAGCTGCGGTCTTTTCATCGGCGATATTTTCGGCGTATGTCTCCACCAGATACTTCACAAGAGTCTTTGGCACGCCCGCGTTTACGCCATACATCGACATATGGTCTCCGTTGTATGTGGCCCATCCGAGAGCGAGTTCCGACATATCGCCGGTGCCTACCACAATGCCTCCCAGGCGGTTGGAGAGGTTCATGAGAATCTGTGTGCGTTCGCGGGCCTGAGAGTTTTCGTATGTCACGTCGTGAACCTCGGGGTTCTGGCCTATGTCCTTGAAATGCTGATTGACGGCCGGTGCGATCGATACTTCATAAGGCGTGCAGCCAAGCAATACGGTGAGTTCGGCGGCATTGTTGTGTGTGCGGCTCGTAGTACCGAATCCGGGCATGGTCACACCATAGATATCCTTGCGGTGGCGGCCCAGGAAATCGAATGCCATTGCAGCTACGATGAGCGCAAGCGTGGAGTCGAGACCACCGGAGATGCCAATTACGGCAGTGCGGGCATGGCTGGCTTCGAGCCTGCGGGCAAGCGCGACGCTCTGCATTTCAAGAATCTCGAGACAGCGCTGGCGACGGTGCTCCACGTCTGATGGCACGAAAGGCAGGGCATCGACTTCGAGCAGCGAACCGTCGGATACGTTTTTGATATCGCCGCAGTTTACGGTCATGAATTCCTTGCCCTGCAGCTCGTTGCGGGCAGTATCGGCAAAGGTGCCGAGGTGCATGCGGTCGCGTCTCAGGTTACCCAGATCGATGTCGGCCAATACCGTTTCTCCCGGTGCCCATGTGCGTTTCTCGGCGATGATGCGTCCGTTAGAGGCCACGATGCCTTTAGACTCAAACACCATGTCGGTGGTCGATTCGCCCCATCCGGCGGAACAGTATACATAAGAGCACAGCAAAGAAGCCGACTGGCCCTTGATAAGTTCTTTGAGGTAAGCGTATTTGCCTATCAGCGAGTTGGATGCCGATAGGTTGACAATGATTTCGGCGCCAGCCAGGGCGAGACGTGCCGAAGGTGCGAGAGGGCTCCAGAGGTCCTCGCATATCTCCGCGCCAATCTTGGTGCCATTAATCTGCAGCAGTATGTTTTTGCCGAAAGGCACGTCCCTGAAACCTGCGAAATCAATTTTTGAGTTTACTTCCGGAGCCGGGGCAAACCATCGCTTTTCATAAAATTCATTATAGCTCGGCAGGTAGGTCTTAGGCACAAGTGCCAGGAGACGGCCGTGTCTTATTGCGGCCGCGCAATTGTAGAGAGTACCGTTGACTCTCGCCGGGATGCCAATAAATATCAGTGAGTCAAGCTCCTTTGTAGCCTCGGCTATTAAGACTAAGGCTTCTGCGGCACTTTCGAGCAGCAGCGACTGATGGAAAAGGTCTCCGCAAGTATAGCCGGTGACGGAAAGCTCTGGAAAGACAGTCACCGAGGCACCTGCGGCGTCGGCCTCGCGTGCATGACGGATGATTTCTTCGGCATTGCGTTTACAGTCGCTAAGAAAAACCTGCGGCATGGCGGCCGCCACTCTGATATATTTCGACATAAGCTGTGAGATCTTAAAATAAAAACAAAATTAATCAAAATTCACGACAGGGACAAAATGAAAAGGTAGGAATGATTGAGGAGCGTGCCTTAAAAAATAACCGAACAGTCTACGTGACTCTATAAACGGAAACAATTCTCCCTGGGACCTTAAAATTTTGAGGAAATGAGGGGCTTGATATAGAAAAAATTGCTAAATTTGCACAAAATATTATGCCATGAAGGCACCTTATATCTAACTAAAAGAAAATCAATAATTTATTAACCTTATAAAACTATAAATCAATGGATATTTCGCATATCGAACACATCGGCATCGCAGTGCCCAGCCTTGAAGAGGCAATTCCTTTTTATGAAAACATGCTTGGTCTGAAATGCTTCGCTATTGAAGAGGTTGCAGACCAGAAAGTAAAGACCGCCTTCTTTAAGGTAGGCCAGACCAAAATTGAGCTTCTCGAAGGCACCGCACCCGAGAGCGCAATCTGCAAATTCATTGAGAAGAACGGTGGCCGCGGCGGCATCCAGCACGTAGCTTTCGCTATCGAAGACGGCGTAGCCAACGCTCTCGCCGAAGTTGAGGCCAAGGGCGGCAAGCTCATCGACAAGGCTCCCCGCAAAGGCGCCGAAGGCCTCAACATTGCATTCCTTCACCCCAAGAGCACTTGCGGCACTCTCGTAGAACTCTGCGAAGACCCCAACAAGAAATAATCTCCGGCAAATATCAACCCAATCAAAAGCCCAATCAACAGAAATGAGCAAATCATTAGAAAAAATTCAGGAGCTGATTGAGAAGCGCGAGCAGGCGCGTCTCGGCGGTGGCCAGAAAGCCATTGACAAACAGCACGAAAGAGGCAAATATACAGCCCGCGAGCGTATTGCCCAGCTCCTCGACGAAGATTCGTTTGAGGAACTCGATATGTTCCTCCTCCACCGCTGCACCAACTTCGGCATGGAGAAGAAATCAGTGCTCGGCGACGGCGTCGTAACCGGTTACGGTACAATCGAAGGCCGTCTCGTTTACGTGTTCGCCCAGGACTTCACCGTTTACGGCGGTTCTCTGTCGGAGACCATGGCTCAGAAAATCTGCAAGGTAATGGATATGGCCATGAAGATGGGTGCTCCCGTCATCGGCCTTAACGACTCTGGCGGCGCCCGCATCCAGGAAGGTGTAAACGCCCTCGCAGGTTACTCCGAGATTTTCCAGCGCAACATCCTCGCTTCGGGTGTTATTCCCCAGATTTCGGCTATCCTCGGTCCCTGCGCCGGCGGTGCAGTTTACTCTCCCGCCCTCACCGACTTCACAATCATGGCAAAGGGCA
>CAYZFL010000101.1:4263-9342 GCA_964477785.1 uncultured Bacteroides sp. | reverse complement strand
AAAAGCTCGCCGAGTCCGAGGAAGACCTGCTCGAACACCGCACCGACGGCACCGACGCTTTCGATACCCTCTACATCGGCTGCGAAAAATTCCCGTTCCACGAAACTTTTTCGCTCTCAATGAGCGGCGTTCTATGATTTATTTAATGATTAACTGCTGCGTTCTCGTGGAATTTGCGTAACTTTGCATATTGACTCTTTACAACCATGTCAGACAACAACCTCCGCACCAATATCCTTAACGCCCTCGAAGACTGGAAAAAGCTTGATGAAGCTACTCGCGAGGACTCTTTTATCGACGTTGACCTTACAGATGGTTCGACCAAGTTCATCGACGCAGACGAGCTTATCAAGTACGACCTTCAAGACCCGTCGCAGCGCCTCTCATTCTTCACTATCAACCCCTGGGATATGGCAGACTATGACGAAGCAGCGCGCTCGTTCTCTTTTCGTGAGGACGAAGTCGAGGAAGCTATCAAGAACGCTGTGAGCCTTCAGGCCGAGTTCGCCGAGAACTAATAGCTTAAATTTGCTGATTTTGGCGATGCGCCGCGATGATGTTGCCCTCCGTAGGTGAGGACTTCGGGCGGTGCCTCCCGGCCATCCGAGAACATTCATCGCGGCGCCGGGCTATCGTATATCGAGCCTTTACGTCTCGACCGTCCGGCTTCTATCCCTATCGCGGTTCGTGAAATTTTCACTCACATAAAATCACTATGATACAGGCAAATAATTCGTCTTTCATAGTGATTTTTTCATATATTTTTCGTAACTTTGTATGTAGAAAAACAACCTCAAAATCTGTTCATTATGTCAGTAAAAGTATATGTAATTTCAGAACCGCTCGCCATCGATTTCATCATGGACGATGACATCGACGGCTTCAAAGAACTGCTCGACTCCGACGATACCCTCTACTTCCCGGAGCCGGAGGTTTTCGACTCCGAAGAAAAAGCCCTCGCTTTCTGCGCCGGTCTCGGCTACGGCAAAGATGAACGCGCCGTACCGGATCGCTACCCGCTCCGCTCTTGCGAACCTTCCGACGCTCCCTTCATCGAAGCCATCGAGAACTATTGATTTTTTCAATGGCCGATATTAAAACAAAGGAGGAACGCAGTCAGAACATGGCGGCCATCAGAAGTAAAGACACCAAGCCCGAAATGCTTGTGCGTCGTTTCCTTCATGCCGCCGGTTATCGTTATCGTTTGCACGACCGCAAACTTCCCGGTTGTCCCGACCTCGTTTTCCCAAGTTTGCATACTGTCATATTTGTTCATGGCTGTTTTTGGCACGGACACGAAAATTGCAAGTATTTTCGTTTGCCAAAATCGAACGAGGATTTTTGGCGCACAAAAATCAGCCGCAATATTGAGCGCGATGCAAAAGTTCGTGCAGAACTCGAAAAACAATACTGGAACGTTATTGTTATATGGGAATGTGATTTGAAAAATAAATCACGCCGTGAAGAAATACTTGAGAAGATTGCCCGCGAACTTTTCAACATTCGAAATCACACATATTCACGTCCTTGTTACCCGTTTGCGGAAGCCGCCGAACCTGAGACTCCTTACGGCGTAAATAAATAAATTTAACAGGGTTGTGATAAATTCTTGCTCACTGCAGAAATTATCTTTGTAGCCGAGAGCTAAAGTCTCGAAATAAATTCGTAACTTTGCAATCAATCTGCGCTCGCGCTGACGAAGACCACTCATGTAAGATACATTTCTTATACAACATGTTACGGAACTTCCTTGTAGCCGCACAAAGGTTTGGTCGCCTGTCAGCCTACATGGAAGTTCTTCGCATTTTATGGAACAAAAGATAAACATCTTTTCATTCTTTTCAGGCGCTGGCTTCTTGGATTTAGGCTTCGAGTTGTCTGGCCATTTTAATGTCGTATATGTAAACGAGTTCCATAAAGCATTTAATGATGTCTATAAGTACGCCCGTTCAAAAATGGGTATTGAGCAGCCGAAATATGGTCATCATGTAGAAGACATAACTCAAATAATAGGCACACCTGAACTTGATAAATTAAAATCTCAAGTTAAAGAGTCCAAAGCGACAACTCTAACAGGAATAATAGGTGGACCGCCATGCCCTGATTTTTCCGTCGCCGGACGCAATAGAGGTAAAGAGGGCGAGAATGGCAAACTTTCTGGTACTTATGTATCGCTTATTTGCGAAACATTGCCCGATTTCTTCCTTTTTGAAAATGTTAAAGGTCTTTATCGTACAGCAAAACATCGTGAGTTTTTTGAACACTTAAAATCCCTTCTTATAAAAAAAGGATACGTTTTAACGGAGCAACTAATTAATTCCATTGAATTTGGCGCTCCACAAGACCGAGACCGCATTATTCTTATTGGATTTAGAAAAGATGTAGCTAAACGTCTTCATTTGCCATTCAAGAAGTCTGAGCTTCTTGAATTTGATTGGGAAAAGAACAAGCTATATTCTCGTGATGCGCTCTCCCTTCCGTGGCCTAAAACTTCTCCATATAAGGAAGATGTTCCCACAGAAGCGCCTGAGGGTATAATTAAAGAACTTACGGTTGAATATTGGTGGGAAAAGAACGATGTTCTTAACCATCCTAATGCCAATATGTATTTTCAGCCACGCGCCGGTCTTTATCGCTTTCAATCAAAAGACGAGGGCGACGATGAAAAAAAATGCTACAAACGGCTTCACCGCTGGAGATATTCTCCCACTGTTGCCTATGGCAACAACGAGGTACATATTCACCCTTATAAACCCCGCCGAATTTCTGTTGCAGAAGCGCTTGCACTGCAATCGCTCCCCAAAGAATTCGAGCTACCAACAACCATGACATTAACCGACGCTTTTAAGACCATCGGTAACGGCGTCCCATTTATGGCCGCATTAGGAATCGCTAAAAATATTATCGACTACATTTCTTCGCACAACTCATAATGGAACTCTCTCATCTACTTAATCTCGTTGCAGAGTTACCGAATAACTCCACCTTGAACTACGTTCGAGGAACCGATACCTGTAAATTCATAGACGTTGATGTTCAAGGGCAACGTATCAACTCTGAGACACCGACTAATGAACCTAAGTCTTGGGCTCCTACTTACCTTAGTGAACTTGCGCCAAAGATTTTGGAAAATGTCCCCTTTAACCTAAGTGGTCTTCTTAATAATAAAGGCTCTTTTCGACCTGTACTCGAAACCATCATAGCTCATACTCGTGAGTTCTATACGGTTCGTAGAGGTACAGCAACAGCCCTTGTATGGATTCCTTCTAAACCTAAATCTAACTTAGAGTTAGAAGAAATAGATTCTTCCGAAATTCCTCCGGCTAATCCTGAAGATGCGCTATCGCCCATCTACGATAAAGAAAAATTAGCCAATGAATTAAAAAAAGGATTCATTGTCTATTTTTCAAATTATCTTCGGCTGAGCACTGGTAAATGCGACGATAGTAAGATTGAGCAATATTTCAATCTCTATGTTCGTTTTATTGAAACACCTCTCAAAGAGAAATTCCCAGAATTTCATTCTATCTTTGATTTTGATGACGTCATTTCACTAAATGATTTTATATATAAGGCCAAAGAAGAACTCCCAAATCTTTCTATTCTCTTACTTGATAAATGGCCTCAAAACAAAGAAGAACAAACACTTTATTACGAGCCGTGGACTATGCTACGTCATTATAAAGTGTTCCTTGAACTTCTGAAATCCTTCAAACAGATTGCCGTGTCTATCAAGCCTAACAATGTTATGTTGGGCAAATCTGAACTGAGCAAAATAGAAGATAGTTATTTAATGTATCTTCGTGCTATGCGCACAAAGCCCTTCTTATTGCTCGCAGGCATCTCAGGCACCGGTAAGAGCCGCATCGTTAAACAGATGGCCTTCGATAGCTGCCCGGACAACAATGTGCTCCGCTCAGATCTGACCGCTCCCGGCAATTACTGCCTTATCGAGGTCAAACCGAACTGGCACGACTCAACTGAACTTCTCGGCTACGAAAGCAACATCGGAACTCCTCACTATCAGCTTACGCCTTTCGTGAAATTCCTCGCAAAGGCTATGCTTTATCCTACGGTTCCTTTCTTCGTCTGTCTCGATGAAATGAATCTCGCCCCGGTTGAGCAATACTTCGCCGAATTTTTGAGCGTCCTTGAAAGCCGCACTAAGATAGACGGACACATCGTTTCCGAGCCACTTATCAAGGCCGATGTTTTCAAAAAGTACAATCTTCGCAAGGCTCTTTTCTCAGTTGAGAAAGAGAAATCGGAGTATAGTCAAGCTCAGGGAACCGTTGAGCCTGAACCCACATACGGGAAGGAAGCAGAAGTCTACGACTTTTTGGAGAAATATGGATTACGCATTCCAGAAAACGTCATTGTCATTGGCACGGTCAACATGGACGAATCCACGCATCAGTTCTCGCGTAAAGTTATCGACCGCGCAATGACTATCGAGATGAACCTGCCTGACGGTGACCCGTTCATGGACTTTTTCGACAATGGTTCCGAACTGGTATTCCGTTCCGAACCTACATCTCCTTCGCTATATCTCGCTACCGAGACTAAAGCCTCGGACATTGTTAAGGCTCTCGCTGAGGCCAATGCAGAAAAGACCGACTGGCTTAAAGGTGCAGTCGCTTCATTCCTGACAGAATTAAATACCGCCCTTGACGGAACTCCCTTCAAAGTAGCCTACCGCGTTCAAAACGAGCTTATGCTCTACTTCTATCAGCTTTGGCTTGAAGATAAGAGCTTTGAATGGGAAATCATTCTCAACACCGCCTGCGACCAAATCATGATGATGAAAGTTCTTCCTCGAATAGAGGGAGATGAAGAACTTTTGGAAAAGCCACTTGGACGTCTTGCTGTATTCTGCGAACAATTCGTCAATGCTAAGAAAAAAATCAAAGAGATGTCCGACCGTCTCGGTCAGTCACGTTTCACTTCTTTCTGGCCATAACGTATGGAAGTCCTCTCCTTCAAAAGCGCCAATGTAGAAATCACTGCCAACACTGCCGTCGATATGACGAACTGCTGGCATCGTTTTCGTGCGCGTGTGGGAGGCAAAGCCGAAACTTA
>CAYZFL010000101.1:0-4253 GCA_964477785.1 uncultured Bacteroides sp. | reverse complement strand
TTATTGCGATTACCGCTCAACTTTGGTCGGCAGTCTTGAACTTGCGCTGCATTCCGACAGGTTCGCACTGTGCCCTGTCGGTGATCCTGACAGCCGCGAATGGACAAATCAGGCTCCCGTTTTTTACGAAACCGCCACATATAACGTCAGCATCTACTTCACCAATGTTGACACTCCTCCCTGCATACTGCATAAACTAAAAGAGGTTACCGAACTTTTCTCTGTGATAAAAGTCGGCGAACATAAATGGTTACTTTCGGCTCCACTTTCATTCGTCAACGAGCCGGGCATTTTCGAGCTAACTTTCAGATACAAGCCCAACGATGGAACGGAACGCACTGATACGTTTACTTTTCGTGTCGTGTCTCCGAAACTCGACACGAAAGATGATTACAACCATATCCTGGCCGAGATAAACGCCCAATACAACGAAATCATATATCAGTATCTTACCCTCACGTTGCAAAATTTGCAACGCGGAGGCAAGTCGAACAATGATGTCGTGTGGCTCTCCATCTTCCGCAATATTGCGAAAGATTACGAGAAATGGGTGCGTTATATCGTCAACAAGCCTCACCTGCGCCAAAGCCGCGAGGTGCGTTATGACCGCGCCGACCGCATCAAACGCTGGTCGCCGCTGATGGCCGAGAAGTTCGCGGAAGTCGAAGCTGAAGGGCGACTTGAGCGCGAATATTTCCGACATGAGGAAATTATTCACACGCACAATACTCGTGAAAACCGTTTTGTCAAGTTTACACTCGACCGCATAGGCAAACGTCTTGCTTCTATTGTCTCTACAATCAAAGCAAAGAACGAGCGGGCCAGAGAAGCTGATAAAGTCGCCGAAAGCGAACTTGCCGAACTCGATGGCTATGTCGGCTCTATTCGCCGACTTGCCAATTCATCGCTGCTCCGAAACCTACGCGGCGAACCGCTTCACTCGGAGAGTATGGTTCTTCAAAAACGTACCGGCTACGCGCAAGTTTACAAATACTGGCTCTTGCTCCAAAAGGGCATTGAGCTTTTTGAGGGAGCCAATGCTATCGGTGTTCGTCCAATCTGGGAACTTTACGAACTTTGGTGCTTCCTCAAAATGCGTCAGATGGTTGCCGACATTCTCGGCTTACATTTTGACAATCCCGATGAGATTACCGAAAATCCGATGCCGATGGTCAAGCCATTTGAGGACAACAATCAGGAACATACCGTATTCTATAATTGTGCCGATGGCTCGAAAGCCCGGCTCCATTATCAGCATACTTACAGCCGTCGTACAGGTGAAGTCCATACGGCGACTACCGAGAACCGCCCCGACATTGTTCTTACCATCGTCAAACCCGATGGCTTCGAGCTGACATATCTATTCGATGCAAAATATCGTTTGCTCGATGACAGCCGTCTCAATCAGGAAGACCGCGAGGAATTGAATGAAGCCCGCGGTGCCGACACGCCACCAGCCGATGCTATAAATCAGATGCACCGCTACCGCGATGCGATTTATTACGGCTCGGATAGACAGACCCACGCCGCCAAAGAAATTATCGGCGGCTATATCCTGTTCCCCGGTCGAGGCGACAATGAAAGTGTACGTCAGCGGTTCTTCTACAAGAGTATCGAAACCGTCAACATCGGAGCCTTCCCATTGTTGCCGGATGCTTCCGACCCTTCCAACGAGGGGACATTGCTTTACGAATTTCTCACCAAAATTCTTACAGCGCCCCTCGCCATCGACCATATCAAAGACGCTATACCTCAGAAAGGTTTGCAATACCTTCCTTGGGAACAGCCGACTCCCGAAGACCTCGTCCTCGTTGGATACTACAAGACCGAACAATGGGAGGCCATTGTCAACAATCGCCTCTACTATGTACCTGCTGCTCTCGGCAAAGGTTCTATCAATCTTGTTTCGGGCTTCGAAAAAACAAAGTATCTTTTGCTCCACCACGACCAAGATCGTATCCTCGTGCGTCTAAAAGGTGATGGCCCAAAGTTCTATCCTAAGACCGCACTCGAAGCTCTTGGCTTCACTCCGTCAGGCGACTTTTATCTTGGTTTCGAGATAAAAGATTTCATGCCCGTTCCGGGCTTCGACATTGACGCCTACAAACTGGAGCGCAAAGGCCAACAGCGTTATACTCCTTATTTCACAACCGTAGACAAATTTTCTGATGAATAATTCAACTCCGTGTGCCTACATAACACTGGGCTTTGATGGCAGTGAAAAAGCATATATAGGAGAACCTTGCCGAAATATACGCACATGTCGATTTTGTGGTAGATCATATCCTCAAGTTAAATTCAGCAAGAAAGCACATGCTCTATCTGAATCACTCGGCACAAAATACATCATCAATAATGAAGAATGCGACACTTGTAATGAACTATTTTCAAGTATAGAACAGGATTTTTACAATCGTCACGCTTTTCATTTAATGTGTTATGATATTAAAGGCAAGCGTGGCTCTCGTAAAATCAAAACTCCTGAAATAAGTATTTTTAATCATAATGGCGTTTTGACTTTTGACCAACTTCCTCTCCAGAGTTATCACGAAAGCAAGGGCGTTGGTAAGATTGATTTTACTTTTCTTTTAAAAGGTTATCCACATCGGCCCCAAAACATATATAAATGTCTCGTAAAATTCGCATTGAGTATTATTGATTCTCAATATATCAATCAATTCAAAACAACCATTAAATGGATAACTACTGACAATCTAAATTTTTTAACCTTACCAAAAGTCCTGTTCTATATTACAGAATTTCATGAGCACCCAAGAGTCGCATATTTTATCCGTAAGACTTCTCACGATAAATTCCCATATGCTTTCGGAGCAGTCGAGTTTGCAAATCTCGGTTACTTCTTCATTATACCTATGGGACATGATGAACCAATTTCTGGCTATATGATACAAAATTTTAAGAATGCATTTAAGCAAGTATTCAATGACAAGGATTTTGTAGAAATAGATTTAACAAGCACAAAAAAGACTCTTTCAAGACAAAGGATTGAAATAGACAATATGGTTAAAAACCAAACCTACTATAATATCTCTCTCGAACGATTTTTGGGAAATGACGGCTCTGGTTTATAACTCTAATAAAATTATCTTAGAGAAAGGCCAAAGGCTATTAGTTTCGTAATGCAATATGGAAGAATACGACAATTTAGATACATACAACGGCGCTACCGAACATGATATGTGGGTTGACTTCGACCATTACGAAAACACCGGCACCCCCGATGTTTTCGATGAAGACAACCTCGATGAATATGTAGACAACCTTAACGACTGGGACTGAAATGGAGAACTTTAACGAAATTCGACTCAACAAATCACATATACCCAACAATCCTTTGCGCGTCGATATTGTCGATGAAGTGAAAGAATACATTGGTTATGCCTATGCTGATGACGTTCACGCTGATGATTATCTGACTATCAACAAAACCACGTTAGCTGTATCTCACACACGATGCAGTTACGGACAGCCTCGTGAGGACTATTTGGCTTACTATGGTATGTCGCGTCTGCTTGCTCCTGGCAAATCATCATTCACTTATGAACCCGATGAACTGGAAATAGATGCTGTTGTTCTTGACTTTTTCCCTATTGAAAAGCTCAACAACTTCCCGGACTTGGCAGAATCCGCAATCTTGAACTTCGCCGAAACCAGAGATATTACAGACGAAACTACTCTCGGTTTTCCTGTTGACACTTTCGACCCTGATGTATATGTGCCGTCTGAGCTTGAAGTCGTAGAGGCGACAGAGGAAGATTATATAGATGAATGTGCTGAATTTGTTGAAGTGCCAGTTAAAAAGTATATTCGTGGCCGTGGAGACAAATTGTTCGTGAATAAGCATAAACTACTTATTCTGGCGTTAGATAATTATTACGGAGATTAGGAAGTTGCGGCAACGCCGCCGCGCTTTCGTAAATCGAGCCTCAGGTCTCGACCGTAAGGCTTCAATCGCTAACTCATACAGCGGGCTTCGGCACCAACTTTTCGTTGGATCCGAAGCTCGCTTTTTCTATATGGTTTTGTTTCGGCTACGGCGACTTGTTCACAGGAATAGGTCGTTACCGTGCTTTATACCTTTGAGGGGGATTTTACCGAGTGAACTCTAAACCATTCGCTCCATCGACTCGTTCCGGGGCGATTTCTTTTTCTGCGCTTCCTCGGCCGGGCTTCATTGTTTATGTTCCGCTTTGGCCGACGGTGATTACTTCACGGTGTAGGTGTGTATTTTG
>CAYZFL010000100.1:0-9353 GCA_964477785.1 uncultured Bacteroides sp. | reverse complement strand
CGGAGTGTCGATAAGGTTGAGTATATATTTTTCTCCGTCAACCACATGCTCCATCTGAATGGCATGGCTTTTGATGGTGATGCCTCGCTCGCGCTCGAGATCCATGTCGTCGAGAACCTGAGCTTCCATGTCCTTGGGTGCGATGGTCTTGGTATATTCAAGCAGACGGTCGGCCAGGGTGGATTTGCCATGGTCGATATGGGCTATTATGCAGAAATTTCTTATATTTTTCATCGGAATGCAAAGTTAGCGATTTTTTTCGACTTATTTTATATACATTTGCACCTTAATAAAGGTTGTACGGCAAAGAAACGAAAGTGACCCGCTTATCTTAGTCGCATATCCTGGCCCTCATGATTATGAAAAACATAAATGCAATATCAATAATATCGCTGTCCGGAGGCATCGGTTCCGGGAAATCAGTTGTATCAAATATTCTGCGCTCAATGGGTTTTTACGTCTATGACACTGACTCGGAGGCAAAACGCATCATGGATTCAAGTCCGGAGGTATGCCGGGAAATCAGCGACAAGATATCTCCATCGGCCCTCGATACAGCCGGAGCGATAAACCGCAAGGTCCTTGCCTCCATCGTATTCAGCGACAAGGATAAGCTGAAGATTCTCAACTCGATAGTCCATCACCATGTGATCGACGATATTAAGCGCCGAGCTGCTGAAACAGCTTGCGGCGAAAGGCCGGAGGTAAGACGACGTGACATCTTTTTTGTGGAAAGCGCGATAACATTTACCTCTGGCATATATAAACATTGCAAAGAGAACTGGCTTGTTACTGCACCTGAAGATGTAAGGATTTCGAGAATAACGGCCCGCGACAGATGTTCCCGAGAGGACGCTATGCGCCGCATGGGCAGCCAAAAAGACGAGGCGGAGTTGATTGACCGCCTAAAAATGGAGAGTTCTATAAAAATTTACGAAATAATCAACGACGGGGCTTACTTCCATCCAATCCTCACACAAATAAATAGGCTTCTTATTTCTCAATGATATATTCCACCGAGTCAGACTCCAGATAGACGTTCTGAAGCGAAGGCGGCACATTAGAGAGTTTAACCTTGATTTTCTTTGATGACGAGCCTTGATTTATGCTCTGATAGTCGGCTTGAACGCGAAAATTGGGATCGACCGAATTATAGAGACTCATTGGCACCATATAGAGCACATTTACCTGAGCCGGGAAGGTTATAAGTTTTTGTCCCTGAGGCACGTTGACAGGCTCGACCACGATTTTCCTCGATTTCACAATCAAAGGTTCAACCTTTACGGTTACGAGCACGCTGTCGGGTATCACTCTTGTGCGGGGAGGTGCCAGCACCTTGGCCTTGACAGTGACGTCGCTGTTGATTTCGGAGAGATTGATAGGCTCGGTGGCTACAGAGATGAGTCCTTCGGGAAGATTGCTTACCGAGAAAACCTTGGCGGAGTCGATGCTCAGCGTCGGTCGTCCAATAACCGTGGCCTGAGGGCCGGATGTGGCATGGACTATCGGCTCGATGGGAAGCAGCACTCCGGGACGCGAGGTGTAGCTTATAGAGAATGAATCGGGAGAGACAAGATAGATTGACGAACCGGGCAATATATTGCGTACCAATGATTTGATTTCAGCATCTCCAAGCCTGAGATTATTGTTAGAGGCAAAGCGGCGGAAGTCAACTACAAGCTCCGGTTCGTAGCCTACCTCATATTTAAGCATACTCGAGCCTTTAGACCTCAGCGAAACGTTGAGATAGCTCGGCACGGTAGAGACAATGGTCACCGTATCGGGCACATGCTCCAGACGCACCGGCAGTCGCAGGTCGTAGGTGTCTTCCTCGTTGAGGGTAAGCACGCCCCAAAGTACGGCCGATATGCCTAAAAACACCAGAAAAGAGAGCGCATGACGGCCCTGACGCGACTTTATAAGCCGGCCCATCGAGGCAAACGATATTTTAATTCTGGCTGACATGCTTTTCCCGGGGTTTTATCATCGGGTTACAGACTGAGTATGAATCGATTGAATCCGCAACCGGATAAAAAAAAATATTTAAGCCCCTTCCATATCGGGGGCTTAAATATTAAAATAAAAACAAAAGATTATTTCTTTTCCTGAGCGTTGACACCGGCTTCTTCTGCCGAGGGATAAACACTGTTTTTGTCGATACGAATCTTAACGCCATCAGCGATTGAGATGATGAAGTATTTTTCAGCAACGTCAACGATTGTACCCATGATACCGCCGGCAGTTACAACGGGACTGCCCTTCTTGAGCGACTCACGGAACTGGCGCATCTGTTTCTGACGTTTCTGCTGGGGACGGATCATGAAGAAGTAGAAGATGGCGATAAGAGCCACAATCATGAAGATACCCATGTAACCGCCACCCTGAGGCTGTGCGCCGGCGCCGTCAGCTGCTGCAGCTGCGGGGGCTGCGGCCTGGTCTAATAAGAGGTTTAATAACATTTCGGATTGATTTTATGAGTTGATACTAATTTATTTCTTGATACTTGGGAGCTGGAAATTATTGACTATTTCTGAATCACACCCTGCTCGCGGAGCATGGAGTAGACGGCGTATAGAACACCATTGACAAACTTGCCGCTGCGCTCGGTGCTGTAGTAGTTGGCTATCTCCACGTATTCGTTCATGGTCACTGCCACGGCTATTTCGGGGAAGTTTATCAGCTCGGCGATAGCGGCCGTCATAATCACGAAATCCATGAAGGGGATGCGCTCGGCGTCCCAGTTTTCCGTGTTGATGAAGCGGTCGATATAGTCGCGGTAAGTGATGCGGTTGAGCACAGCCGATTCAAAGAGCCGGCGGCCAAGACGGGCATCTTCCTCGTCTTTGTACTTGTCGAGTATCACAAAGGCCTCGTCGGGATTCGTGGCTACCCTCTTGATGGTCTTGATGGCGAAGGTGCCCATGATGTGGAGGTCGTCGTTCCAGTAGAGCGACTTGGTCTCGAGGGCTTCTGCCAGATCATCGGAGGGTAGTATTACATATCTCAGCAGATTGCGCCAGAGCTCGCAGTCGTCCTCAAGGGTGGTCTCTTCCTGTGCCATATAGTCCTTGTAAATATCTGACTGGAGCACCAGATCAAGAAGTGAGCGGACAAGATGCGGATCGTCGTCAAGGTCAACGGGATGGTCATTTACATATTTGTTGAATTCCTCGCAGTTGTCGATTGCCTTTATGACGCGGTTTTCGACAAATCTCATATCGGGATTGAGATCGGCGGCAGTGGCGAGATGCTTGCTCTTGTTGGTCTCCAGTCGGTTTTCCTCCTCGCGGGTAATGACGCGGATGAGCTGAAAAATCGAGATATAGAGATGATAAGCGCTGTCGAGCGAGCGCTCAAGCTCTTTCAGTGCTTTGGTATACGACATCTTTGTGTCGCAGTATGACGAAAGCGTACCGTTGAGCCATACGATCGCGCGGGCAAATGCCGAGAGGGAGAAGTCCTCGTCCTTGCGGTCGAATGACAGTATCTTCTGATTGTTGGCCAAAGTGGTCTCGACAATAGTTGTCCAGAATCTCACGTCATCCTCCAGCGATTTTGAGCGCGTTTTTTTATACTCTTTGAAAGCTGCGGATTCGGTGATTTCATCGGCCAGACGACCCAGGAGGTCGACAGGCAGAGGAGTATAAAGCTCTGTGTTGAGTAGCGCTCCGCGGATTTTCTGTATCGAAAGCAGCTCGCGGGCAAGAGAGTTTTTCTCGAGCACCCGGTCGGGATTCATCACGGGGGCATTACGACCGGCGGTCAGGCCTGACATGCGCACTATCGCATCGATGAGCTGCAGATAGATTTTATATGAATATTTCTTTTCTTTTGATTCGCCCTCGGGCGCTTCCGCTATGGTAAAGTCATTGCGTGTAAGCAGATAGGAATACAGCAACTGCACGACCTTGAGTCTTATCAGTATGCGGTTTATCATGATCTCGTAGCGTTAAATTTGTATTCGGCTGCGCCGTTGTGTTCATTAAAATGCGGCCGGCTTAAATTCTTCTACAAAGTTAGGAATTATAAGTCAAACCGCATTATTAAAATTCAAAAAAGTTTATGCCTGAATGTTGATTTCAGGCTTGAGCGGCCCTAAAAATCAGGCAAGCGAGTTCCAACCCTGTGCTTTAAGGGGTATCTCGGCGTTGTCGCGCGTCACAATGGCGCAACCCAGTTCTGGTTTCGTTACGTAGCCGATTTCTCTCACGCCTTTGAGTTTTTCGATTTTTTCGTGATCGGTGAGAGGCACCGTGAAGAGCAGTTCATAATCCTCGCCTCCGTTGAGAGCGGCAGTAACAAGGTTCATGTTCAGCTCTTCGGCCATAAGGGCTGTCTGATAGTCGATGGGTATGCGGTCCTCGTAGATGCGGCAGCCGGTATCTGACTGTTTGCAGATATGCAACAGCTCGGAACTTAGACCGTCGGAAATGTCCATCATCGATGTGGGCAGTATGCCGGCCTCATGGAGTTCACGGATTATATCCTTGCGTGCTTCGGGCTTGAGCTGCCGCTCGACGAGGTATTCCTTGCCTTCGAAACGAGGGATGAAATCCTTTTGACCGGCCGACGCCACCTTCTCCCTTTCGAGGAGCTGAAGGCCCATGTATGCCGCGCCGAGGTCGCCGGAGACGCATATCAGGTCGGTTGGTTTTGCGCCATCGCGGTATACAACAGTGCCTTTGGGAGCATCACCTATGCAAGTGATTGAGATTACCAGGCCCTGATTGGAGGCCGAAGTGTCGCCACCCACAAGGTCAACGCCATATACCTCGCATGCAAGACGGATGCCATCGTAAAGCTGCTCAAGATGCTCAACGGCAAATCGGCGTGAGATTCCGAGGGAGACGGTTATCTGACGTGGCGTGCCGTTCATGGCGTAAATATCCGAGAAATTTACCACTGCCGCCTTGTAGCCAAGGTGCTTCAGCGGCACGTATGTTAGGTCGAAATGCACGTTTTCGAGCAGAAGGTCGGTGGTGACCAGCACTTCCGTTTCGGGATAGTCGAGCACTGCCGCATCGTCACCCACGCTTTTTAGCGTCGACTTGTTTACGGGCTTGAGATCCTTAGTCAGACGGTCGATGAGACCGAATTCGCCAATGGATGAAATTTCAGTGAGTTTATTTTCTTCTGACATCAGTTAAAAATAATCCGCCGGCACCATGGCACCGACGGTAAATATTTGACAATAAATCAACTGCGGGCTATTACTTCCTGCATGATGGCCTCAACAACGGGCTGGGCCTTTACGGCGGCCTGCTGCACCTCCTCATGGGTTGGTACCTGGGCGATGTCCTTGCCTCCGAGGTCGGTGATAACGGAGAGGCCGAATACTTCCATGCCGGTGTGGTTTGCCACAATCACTTCGGGCACGGTCGACATACCTACTGCGTCACCGCCTATGATGCGGAAATATTCGTATTCTGCCGGGGTCTCGAATGTGGGACCGGGAGTGCCCACATAAACGCCATGCATTATTCTGAGGCCTTTTTCACGGGCGATTTCGTCGGCAAGCTTAATCAGACGCTTGCTGTAGGCATGGGTCATTGCCGGGAAACGCGGGCCAAGCTCCTCATAATTCTTGCCGCGGAGAGGATTTTCGGGGAAAAGGTTTATATGGTCGTTGATTATCATCACGTCGCCCACGACAAACTCCTTGTTCATGCCGCCTGCTGCGTTTGAGACAAAAAGAGTCTCCACGCCAAGGGCTTTCATCACGCGAACGGGGAAGGTTACCTGTTTCATGTCATAACCCTCATAGTAGTGGAAACGGCCCTGCATCGCCATGACACGTTTTCCGCCAAGAAAACCGAAGATGAGGTTTCCGCTATGGCCTTCTACCGTTGAAATGGGGAAGTTGGGGATGTCTTTGTAGGGAATAAAGATTTTATCTGTGATATAATCGACGAGACTGCCGAGACCGGTGCCGAGTATCACGGCGGTTTTGGGCATGTCTGAAACTTTGCTCTTAAGAAATTCAGCTGTTTCTTTGATTTTTTCAAGCATGGCTATATGTTTTAAGTGGTTAGTTATCTTGTTATTGTAATTATTAAAAATATTCGCGAGCTTTTCAATGCTCTTCCGGCATTTCAGGCGCAATTTTCAGGCACTCAAAGCTCAATTATTTAACGCCTTGGCAGGGCAAAAGTTTACGTAACCGATTCTATGTTTTCCGAGGTTTATTTAAGAGCTTTTTTCACGCTGCTTATCAACGCTTCGGGGGTCGTCTCGTTGATGGGCTTCACCTCTATGGGCAGATAGAAGACGTATGGTTTGAGTTCATGCGGGAAATATGGATTGCATGCCAGACGCACGGCGTCCTTCTCGGTGGTGATGATATATTTCTCGCGACCGTTCATCGACTCGAAGCGCTGCTTTATCAGCTCTATGTCCTTGCGTGTGAAGTTGTGGTGGTCGTTGAAAATATTGACTTTTACTCGCGGTGCGAAGCTCTTCACATATTTTATAAAGGGACGCGGATTGCCTATTCCGGCGAGGGCGAGCAAGTTGTCTTTCTCACTCATCCACTCGAGATAAGGTATCGATTTCACCTTATCAGGGAAGAGCGGCTTCAGATTCTGATACTCAAACTTGGTGTAAAACAGCTGCTGGAAGGCCGAGAGGTCGAGCGATTTGGAGTATGTTCTGAAATCAATGGGTTTGAGTGTGTCGGGGCATTTTGTCACTATAACCATGTCGGCACGGTTCATACCGCGGAGTGACTCGCGCAGGCGTCCGTAAGGCAATAGCTTGTCCTCGAATACCGGGCGACCGTATTCCGTGATAAGTATCGCGAGTGACGGCTTTACATAGCGGTGCTGGAATGCGTCGTCGAGTATCACAAGATTGATTTCCGGATCGGCTTTGAGCAGTCGTGCTATGCCCTCGGCTCTTTTCTCGCAGACGGCCACCGTGATTTCGCCCTTGAATTTCTGATATACCTGAAATGCCTCGTCGCCTATATCACGTATGGTGCAGTGACGGTCGGCGATTATGAAACCTTTGGTATGTCGCTTGTATCCGCGGCTCAGCCATGCTATATGGTATGAGTGGCGTAGATGTTGCATCAGATACTCCGTATGTGGAGTTTTGCCTGTACCTCCAGCCGTAAGATTGCCGACAACAATAATCGGTATATTGAATTCCTGCTGCTTGATAAAGTTCCAGTCAAACATTTTGTTGCGTATATAAGTAGCCGCACCGTAGAGCTTGGAGCACGGCAGCAACAAAAATTTTGATATGAAGGTCTTGAATGTCAAGTAGCTTATGTGTTTTATGTCCTGTTTTACTGTATTTTATGTTCGGGCATGCGTGCCTGAATAGGATTCATCGACTTGAGGCGGTTAATAAACAGTATGTTTTTAAGGGCCTCATTCATGACAAGGTCTTTCTTGTTTATGCTCATCTGCATGTCGGCACCGACCAGGAAGCTGTCCCAGATGCTGGCTTCCGAGAATGGATATGAAACCACATCGTTGCGTTCGAGACCAACTTTCTGGCACATGGCATTGAGGGCTGTCTCAAGCGATCCTATTTCATCTACAAGTCCTATGCCAATGGCAGAACTTCCTACCCATACACGGCCCTCGCCGATTACTTTGACTGAATCCTGCGAAATCTTGCGTCCTTCGGCAACGCGCTTGGTGAAAAGGTCATACATATTGTCGACATTCTTCTGCATTGCTGCAAGCTGAGCCTCGGTCATCGGGCGGAAAGGAGAATAAGGTACGGCATTGGTATTTGACTCCACATAAGTGAAGTTGATGCCCACCTTGTCGGTGAGGCCCTGAAGATTCGGAAGCATACCAAACACACCTATCGAGCCTGTGAGGGTGGTATTGTCGGCGTAGATACGGTCGGCTCCGCAGCTTATATAATAGCCGCCGGAAGCGGCATAATCGCCCATCGATACATAGAAGGGCTTGCCTTTTGACTTGAAATAGTTCAGGGCTTCCCATATCTGCTCCGAGGCAAACGCGCTGCCGCCGGGAGAGTTGACTCTGAGAACGAGTGCTGCAACATCATCATCTTCGGCGAGACTGTTGATCTGGGGTACGATGGCTTCCGCGCTGATTTCAGTAGGTTCGTTGCCGCGGTCTACTATGTCGCCGTTTGCATATAGAAGAGCTACATGCGTTCCTTTGTCGGAATCCAATTCCTTCAGCAGACCACCGCGACCAAGAAGATAGTCCGAAACCGAAACGAGTCTTATGTCGTCATCTTCATCAACGCCGGAAAGTTTCTTGATATTTTCCTCGGCTACACGACGGTACTGCAGAGCTGTTACGGCTTTTGCCTCAAGCACTTTACTTGTCGGCCAGGTGAATATCATCGAATCGGCCCACTCTTTCACTGCCAGAGGTGTGATATTACGGTTTGCAGCGACTTTCTTTGTATAGTAGTTCCAGATAGAATCGATGAAAACACGGTTCTGCATCTTTGCTGGTTCACTCATTTCTGTAAGCATAAAAGGCTCTACGGCACTCTTATAGGTTCCTACCTTCACTATCTGGATTTGGATACCTAATTTGTCAAGAAGACCTTTATAGAACGGTGTTATCGAAGCCATGCCGTGAACATCAACCATTCCCGATGGATTCAGGACTACTGAGTCTGCGGCGGAGGCCACAAGATACTCCGATTCAGAATAAGAATCCGCATAGGCATAAACCCATTTGCCGCTTTTCTTAAATTCAAGAAGGCCTTCGAGAAGTTCCTCGTATGAAGCTACGCCATTGAGAGCGCCCAGATTACAGTCAAGATATATACCCTTGATGCATTTGTCATCCTTTGCCTGACGGATAGCGCAGAGTATTTCCTCGAGAGAACTCTGAGGCACAGTACCTTCAAGAATATCCTGAAGAGTGGCAGAAGTGCGCCTCTCAGGTATCGTGCCTTCGAGATTTACATAAAGCACTGAATTTTTTCTCACTTCAATATCCTTTACTGACGAAGCAAACATATTGCCGAGCATAAGGATAAAGCCAAAAATAAAAATTATGAGCGAGAGCCACAGCGCGGCCATCGTTCCAAGGAAGGAGATAAAAAATCTTTTAAGCATCGCGATTGCCGAAGATTTAAGAAGTTATAAAAACAAACACGCACAACGTGTCTGGTGAATAGTTCAAGACGCAAATTTACAAAAAATTCGGCAATCAATCCAAAATTAATTAAACTTTTCTGCAAAATGCAGATTTTGCGATCTTATTTATGAGAGCTAATTGCTATTTACTAAGCAATTATGCATCATGCATTCTTAATTATGCATTAAAAAAGCCCTGCGGCATTTGACTGCTGCAGGGCTTTCGTTTGTGCTTCTCGCACTCATAGGGGGCGGTTACCTACTTTCC
>CAYZFL010000099.1:0-9441 GCA_964477785.1 uncultured Bacteroides sp. | reverse complement strand
TTTTCTTACGAAGTCTCCCGCTCGATAGCCGCCTGCGAGGGTGCGCTTCTCATTGTAGATGCCTCGCAGGGCGTTCAGGCTCAGACCATCAGCAACCTGTATATGGCCATCGACAATGACCTCGAGATTATTCCAGTGCTCAACAAGATAGACCTGCCGCAGGCAAATCCCGAGGAAGTGGAAGATGAAATCATCGATCTCATAGGCTGCAAGCGCGAGGACATACTCAGATGCTCGGGCAAAACCGGAGAGGGCGTTCCCGAGCTGCTCGAAGCCATAGTAAAGCGAATTCCGTCTCCCAAAGGCGACCCGGAGGCTCCGCTTCAGGCCCTGATTTTTGACTCTGTTTTCAATCCCTTCCGCGGAATTATTGCTTATTTCAAGATTGTCAACGGCAGAATCAGGAAAGACGATTTCGTGAAATTTGTCTCCACCGGTAAGGAATATCATGCCGACGAGGTGGGCGTGCTCAAGCTCAATATGCAGCCCGAGAGGGAGCTCTCGGCCGGCAACGTGGGCTATATCATCTCAGGCATCAAGACCTCTAAGGAAGTAAGGGTAGGTGACACAATTACCCATGTTGAGAGGCCATGTGACAAGGCTATAGAGGGTTTCCAGGAAGTGAAGCCCATGGTCTTCGCCGGCGTTTATCCTATTGAGACGGAGGATTTCGAGAATCTTCGTGCCTCTCTTGAGAAACTTCAACTCAACGATGCATCGCTTACTTTCGCGCCTGAATCATCGGCGGCCCTCGGTTTCGGCTTCCGCTGCGGTTTCTTAGGCCTTCTGCACATGGAGATTATTCAGGAGCGTCTTGGCCGAGAGTTCGACATGGATGTCATCACCACCGTGCCCAACGTAAGCTATAAGGTATATGACAAGAAAGGCAACATGACCGAGGTACACAATCCCTCGGGTCTGCCAGATATCACTCTCATCGACCATATCGAGGAGCCCTATATCCGCGCATCGGTAATCACCACCTCGGAATATATCGGTCCTATCATGACACTCTGCCTCGGTAAGCGCGGCGAGCTTGTGAAGCAGGAATATATCTCGGGCAATCGCATGGAGCTTACTTTCGACATGCCGCTCGGCGAAATCGTTATCGATTTTTACGACAAGCTTAAGAGTATTTCAAAAGGTTATGCTTCATTCGACTACCACATCAAGGACTTCCGCGAGTCAAAGCTCGTCAAGCTCGATATTCTGCTCAACGGCGAGAGCGTAGATGCACTTTCCACTCTCACTCATGCCGACAATGCCGTGACTTTCGGCCGCCGGATGTGTGAGAAGCTGAAGGAGCTGATTCCCCGTCAGCAGTTTGATATCGCCATTCAGGCAGCCATCGGTGCCAAAATCATTGCCCGCGAGACTATCAAGGCGGTGCGCAAGGATGTGACCGCCAAGTGTTACGGAGGCGATATTTCACGTAAGCGCAAGCTCCTCGAAAAGCAGAAGAAAGGTAAGAAGCGCATGAAACAGATAGGCTCGGTTGAGGTGCCTCAGAAGGCTTTCCTCGCCGTGCTTAAGCTCGACTGATTATCCGGGAGGCGACCTCTTTATTTATATTTAACTGAAGATGAGGAAAGTTCATCTTTATAATCCCGAAAACGACATAGCCCTCCAGCGCAATGGAGGCGATTTCACAGCCCCGGCGGCGGCAGCAGGTATTGCCGCAGCCGGGGCTTTCCTTCCCACTTTCTATGCGTCAGAAGGTGACCTGCTTATCCCCAACAAATATTCCCGAAGGTTTAAAAAAGAGGAGGTGGAAGTATGGATGAAGGAGATTTCGGAATATCTTTCTTTTAAGGCACGGCCTCTGAGTTCACTTGAGGATATAGTTGCGGAACCACGTCCCTGGGGATGGTCTAAAGCCGCTGCAGAGGTCTTCGCAAGGGCAGGACTTGACAAGTCGCTGATTCCCTCTCAGGAAGAACTCGATTGCATGAGGACGCTTTCACACCGCCGCATTACCATACCTCTGTCGCATGAAATTCAGGCTGGTTGCGGCTATAAAGTATGGACTCCATTCGAGGCCCGGTCAGTGAAAGATGCCATTAAATTTATTTCTCTTTGCAATGAAAAAGTGATGGTGAAATTCCCGTATTCCTGTTCCGGGAGGGGCGTCTTCAGCTCCGAGGTTTTTCCAAGTCACAAACTTATCGAACTTATAGAAAAAGGAATTGCATCACAGGGCTCCGTGATGATCGAGCATCTTCACCGGCGCGTCAAAGATTTCGCCATAATAGTCGATTATAGTTTTGAAACCCCTGAAATCCTCTTTTACTCGGCTTTTGCCACTACCGATTCCGGATTTTATGAGGGAAATATTGTTGCGCAGGACGATTTTATAAGGTCTGAAATCATATCACTGGCCGGAAAAGAAATCGTCATCAGAACAGAAACGGCACTATTCCCGGCGCTTAGAAATGTGCTCGGCAACAATTATAAAGGTATATTAGGAGTGGATATGCTCGTGGCCACCGGTGATTCCGGAAACTATATAAATCCCATGGTGGAGCTTAATCTCAGACATACCGCCGGATATGTGGCCGGCATGATGGCAAGAAATTATCTTTCGCCCGGAAGCCGCGGCTATCTCACATTTGACTCAAAAGGAGAAGCAGCAGTAACGGATGCTGTAACCGACTCCCTTGGCCGCATAGTCAGCGGCCGCTTCTGTCTCACACCGGGCCATAGTTCCTCGCAAGGTTTTATATTGAATGTTTCTGAACATCCCAATTAATACCCTTTGCGGTATTTGCCTTCGTCGTGGTCTCCGAGGATGGAGAGGTAGGAATTGTAGCGCGACTGTGCGATGCGTGAGTCCTCCACTGCAGCTATCACTGCGCATCCCGGCTCGTGGGTATGTGTGCAGTTATAAAATCGGCAATTTTTGCTCTCTGCAAATATTTCCGGGAAGAAATGCGCTACCTCGTTTTTATCGAAATCCACTGTGCCGAAGCCTTTTACTCCCGGAGTGTCGATTATGGCTCCTCCGCCTTCTCCCGGCAGACGGAAGAGTTCAGAGAAGGTAGTGGTATGCATTCCCGTCTCGTGTGATGCCGATATTTCCCCGGTGCGAAGTCCCAGACCGGGTATCAGACAGTTGATTAGAGTGGATTTGCCCACGCCCGAGTTGCCCGATATGAGCGTAATCTTTCCGGCAAGGTATTCGCGAAGATCCGGGATGCCTTTGCCGGTCTGTGCCGATACCTCCATCACCTTATAGCCGATCGAGCGGTAAAGATATGCCACTGCATCGAGCAGTTCGCGCCCTTCTTGCGTTCCGTCTATAAGGTCAACCTTGTTGATTACAATCAGCACCTCTACATCGTATGCCGAGGCAGTTGCCAGGAAACGGTCGATGAATGTAGTGGAAGTGACTGGAAAGTCGAGCGTCACCACAAGCATTGCGAGGTCGATATTCGCCGCCAGTATGTGGCTCTCTTTGGATAGGTTTGACGCACGGCGTATTATATAGTTGCGTCTCGGCAATATCTTTGTGATAAAGCTCACCCCGTCGTTGCCGGGCACCGATATCTCAACATGGTCGCCTACGGCCACCGGGTTGGTGGTCCTTATGCCCTTGATTCTGAAATTTCCTTTCACTTTGCAGGGCCTTTCCTCGCCTGAAGTCAGGGTGACTATATAATGTGAGCCGGTATTACGTGTTACCGTGCCGTTTTCTTTTACTGTTTCCATTAATGCGCTCTAAAACTGTCAAATCTTTCGCGAATTTAGCAATTATGCCTTTTATCGCCAAAATATCACAATAATTTATAAACCAATTTTTTGCGCAAATGTTATATTTTTTGAAGTTTTATGCCTTTGTTTAAATAAATTTTCATACATTTGTATCTTGAAAAAGCATAAAACTAATAATTCTTATCGAAAATATAATGTCTAACCTAAAATTAAAGATTTTTTGATCATGAACTCTGAAATTATCGGAACCAATGCAGGTACAGTTTGGGTAGCTCTTAACGGAGCAGACGCATTAGGCATCAAACAGCTCAAAAAAATTACAAAACTTAAAGAAAAAGAAATCTACGCAGCCCTCGGTTGGCTTGCTCGAGAGAATAAAATCGTAATCAATCCCGACCCCGAGGACGAGAAAGAACTTCTCATCACCCTCGCATAAGGCTTAAGTATAAAGAAATCAATACCGGGCGGGTAGCAGCGTTTGCTTCATTACAAAACCCTGCGCCGGCTCGGCTTTTTATGTCAGATCACACAGACAGGATTATGAATGAGTACTTACCGGCGAATTGAACCCATTAAAGGCGTTAGAAAACTAATGGCGTTAATAAAAGTTAAAACACATTCTGCCTATTAAACTATTCTTTTTTTCTTTAGTCCAAAAGACGTAAAACAAAAATAAACATCGCAAGATTCCACCAATTGCGACAACATATTATTCCCGAAAACCCTCGCCCATCTACCGAGGCTGAATCGAAGGAAACAATAAGACTAACTGACCTTAGGCGTGCCCGCGACTCGAGAAGAATCGCGGGCAGCTGTTTTTAATCTGTTACTTCCACTAATTGATTCGAGCTTTTGCTAATCCCTGATTCTTTTGTTTTCTCGCTCTTAATTCAAATGATTATTTTTGTTTTTTGCCCCGAAATTATAGTTAAAAATCGTTCCAAAATCCCATAGATAAAGAAATTATTCATAACTTTGTAAACCAAAGTACAAAAGAATAGAAAAAAGCTGAATTCCGGATTTTTGGTCTTTGCCGAAAATCCTTAAACCGTGAAAAATCTAGTCTTAATAGATAAATGTATTAATACGGGAAGGATACCTGGCTGATATTCCAAGTACAGAGATATAACTGAATCCATATAACCAATCATATAAAAATGAAGAAAATAATACTGACCATCGCATTAGGCGCAGTTGCCGGCACAGGCATAGTCTGCGCTCAGAGCAAATTTGACGGAGCGTCGAGAAATGCCATCGACATCTATCAGAGAGCTCTTGCAAATCCGGAGCAGAGTGTGCAGCTTGCTTCAAATCTTCCATTCGCATTCAATCCCAACGCCCGTGCCGCAACGGAGGCCGAGGTGATGGTTACTCTTAACAAAGGATGCAACGCATCGATGCTCGCCGACCTTGGTTATGAAATCCTCGGAGACTACGGTGATGTTGTTATTCTGAAGAGTACGGTGGAAAAAATCATCGCCCTCGATGCTAACGATGCCGTCAAGTCCATCGCATTCTCTACTCCCGCGACTCCCTGCAACGACAATGCACGTGCCGACATGAATGTAAACAAAGTTTTGGCCGGGACTGGTCTGCCCAAGGCTTATACCGGCAAAGGCGTAGTAGCAGCTATTTTCGATACTGGTTCTGACCCCAACCACATCATGTTCAGAAACGCCGACGGTACCACCCGTTACAAACGATTCTACAACTATGGTTCGTCAAACGGTCGCCCCATGAGTGTGCTGGTAACCGACAGCGACATCAAGAAATTCACCACCGAGAATTCAGGTGAAACACACGGAACCCATACCACTGGCTGTATGGCCGGCGGCTTCAAGGGCAAGACCACAAAATATATGGGCAATACTTCGGGTGTCGAGGTTGATCTCCGGGGCCCTGCCTCCGAGGCCGACATCATAGGTGCCTACGGTTCTCTATATCCCAGCAGTTATCTTAACTTCCTTGAAGAGCTCGACCAGTACCGCAAGGAAAACGGCGTTCCTGTCGTTGTCAACTTCTCATTCGGCACTCACGGCGGAGCTCTCGACGAAACTTCCGGCGATAATGTCGCTATGGACAGATATGGCAAGAATTTCCCTATATTTATCGCTTCCAGCAATGAGGGCGATATCTGCAACGGTATCGTAAAGGACTTCACCGCTTCCGATAACATTCTCAAGACTTTCATCTATCCCTCGGCAAACCACGAAAACGAGCGTATGAAAGGAGCCATCGAACTTTGGTCGAAAGACAACAAGCCCGTGAAGGTGACCTTCGTAATGTATGATAAAGGCACCGGAAAAGAACTCGCAAAATTCGATCCTATCACGGGCCCGTCGTCAACTATTACATACGCTACCCAGGATTACGGCTCTTCTCCTTCGTATATCTACAACTCCAATTTCGACAAAATATACACACAATCTTATATTACTGTTTCATCCGGCATAAATCCTGCGAACAATCGTTATTATCTCACTGCCAACATCGACTGCAAATTCAAATCAACACAGAAACGTTATGTGCTCGCAATGTATGTTGAAGGTGAGGATGGCCAGCATATCAGCCTCTTCAACGGTTCGCGGAACACGGAGAGCGGAGCTGCCGGAGCTACATACGGTACATTCCGTTCGCTCAGCAAACCCGGTTTCACCGAAGGTACTCCTGAGCTTTCGATCAACAGGCTCGCTTGCGGTAAGAATACCATCGTGGTAGGTGCCTACACCACTCGAATGAACTGGAAACTCGTCGGCGGTTCCGACGCCCAGTACTATGAGCAGTACGGCTACTATCAGGACAAGATTTCTCCCTTCTCGTCTTACGGTATCCTTCACGACGGCACAACCCGTCCCCACTTCATCGCCCCGGGCGCAGGCATCATTTCTTCGGTTTCGAGCTATAAGGCCGGTTCTTCAGGTAGCGCAAGCGTAACTGTTGATGAAGGCACGAGAAACAACTACTTCGCTGTAAGTCAGGGTACTTCAATGTCAACCCCCGAGGCGGCAGGTGTGGCTGTGGTTATGCTTCAGGCCAATCCCAACCTCTCGCCCAAAGACATCCGCGACATTCTTATACAGACCGCAAGAGTAGACGCTAACCTCGACTGTCCTGTGGCACAGCGCGGTGCCGGTAAGATTGACGCTTACGAGGCTGTCAAGAAAGCCCTTACTTATTCTGGTGTCAACGATATCATCGCGGGCGGCGAAGAAGAGCTCTTCATCCGTCCCGTAGGCGACAACATCTGGGAAGTTTCATTCCCCGGCCTCGACAACATCGCAGCTTCAGTTTACTCGGTTTCGGGCCAGAAGGTAGCCGATTTCGCAACAGCCGGTGACACAATGGAAATGAATGTTTCCAACCTCAACCCCGGTATCTACGTTGTAAACGTCAACGGTAAGAAATCAGCCAAGATTGTTGTGAAATAATCTGAAAAATAGATACTTGAAAGGTGCGCCGGAGCATGATTCGCCCCGGCGCATTTTTTGTGCGACTTTTGGGTTCGCCCGGTAGTGCCGGTCTAACCCACAATCACCCTATTTTTACTTTCTTTCATCCTGGCATTTTGTTTTCTTTTTATTACATTTTGCGTTAATGATTTGCGAAATCCACTTCAATTAGTTAACTTTGCCAATGACCGTGGAATTCTGCAGTCGGAATACATATAATTCGATTTGAAACACATCCAGACATCAGCCATAGCTTAAAGATGAAAAATGTAATAACCCGCTCACTCTCCGGTATAGTATATATAGCCCTGATAGTAGGGGCGATATTGGGAGGAATCGGTTGGCTCTCGGGCCTTGCGGTTCTCTTTGCGGTCTTTGGCGTTTATGAAATGAGGAAACTCACTTCTCAGCCCTGTAATTCATTGTTCGACTGGTCGGTCTATGCCGTTGACCTTGTCGCCGTCGCAGCGCTGATATGCTTCTTATGTCTGCCTTGGCAGATGGTGCTTCTTCCCTTGATTGTGGTTCTGATGCTCTGTGCCCGCATGATGCTGGCAATATACGACCATGAGGGTGGAGCGGTAAAAGGTTTCATCTCGTCATGTGCCACTGTAGTTTATCTCGGCCTCCCTTTATTTTGCCTCATCGCTCTCTATGCGGTTGCCGGCAAATGGGTTGTTCTCACTATGTTTATTCTCATCTGGCTAAACGATACAGGCGCATTCTGTGCCGGAAGCCTCTTCGGCCGACACAAGATGTTTCCGCGCCTTTCTCCCAAGAAATCATGGGAAGGCTTTGTTGGAGGTTTTGTCTGCTGTGTGCTCTTCGGCGCCCTCAGTTCGCTTATTCCGGGCTGGGACATCAACTGGGGTCTCGGGCTCGGCCTTGGAGCCGTTGTAAGTGTGGCCGCAACATACGGCGACCTCTTCGAGTCGCTGATGAAACGTACCGCAGGAGTGAAAGATGCCGGAAACCTCATCCCCGGCCACGGAGGCATCCTCGACCGTATCGACTCGCTGCTTCTCGTCGCCCCCCTCTCTCTGATCTATTTCCTCATCACATACTCGCTCTTAAACATTACGGCGATATAAAATTGCGGATTAACGTAATTTTGACCGGTCTGAGTGATTTTGCCACTAAACTTTTAAGGCCCTTATTTCATTATAACTCCGGTTGCCGCCGTTAGTTTCTCACTGCTCCGGAGCAATCAGTCAAACAGCATAAAACACTTAATTAAACCCAATACCAACATGGAAGATAACAAACAGCTTCTCATTGAAGTAACAGAAAAAGCCAAGGGATGGCTCGCACCCGGCTACGACGAAGAAACAAAAACCGAAGTAAAGCGTATGCTTGAGGCCAAAGACCCCACGGAGCTTATCGAATCATTCTATAAAGACCTCGAATTCGGCACCGGAGGTCTCCGCGGCATTATGGGCGCCGGCTCAAACCGTATGAACAAATATACCGTAGGCGCTGCAACCCAGGGCCTCGCTAACTATCTTAAGGAATGTTTCAGGGGACTCCCGGAGATTTCGGTAGCCGTCGGTCACGATGTAAGAAACAACTCGCGCAAGTTTGCCGAAATCGTCGCTAACGTGTTCTCGGCAAACGGCATCAAGGTTTATCTCTTCGACAGCTTCCGTCCCACTCCCGAGCTCTCTTTCGCTATCCGTCAGCTCGGCTGCCAGAGCGGTGTCAACATCACTGCATCCCACAATCCAAAGGAATATAACGGCTAAAAGGCTTACTGGTCTGACGGCGCACAGATTATTGCCCCACACGATGTAAATATCATCGACCATGTCAACCGCATCAAGAATGTAGAAGACATAAAGTTTGAGGGCAATCCTGAGCTCATACAGATTATCGGCGAGGAAATGGACAACAAGTTCCTCGAGGCGATCCGCGGTCTCAGCCTCGATCCCGAGGTTATCAAACGTCACCACGACATAAAGATTGTATATACTCCTATCCATGGCACAGGCGTGAAGCTCATACCGCAATCGCTCAAAAACTACGGCTTCACAAACATTATACACGTGCCCGAGCAGGACATTCCCGACGGCAACTTCCCCACCGTTGTCTCGCCTAATCCCGAGGTGCCTTCCGCAATGGCAATGGCAATTAAGAAAGCCGAGGAAGTCAACGCCGACATCGTTATGGCATCTGACCCCGACGCCGACCGTATCGGTGTTGTAGTCCGCAACAGCCACGGTAAATATGAGCTTCTCAACGGCAACCAGATTGTGATGATTCTCCTCAACTACATCATGATCCG
>CAYZFL010000098.1:0-9526 GCA_964477785.1 uncultured Bacteroides sp. | reverse complement strand
TTCTTTGTTTGGTGTTCGCAAAATTACAAACAATATTTGACATGACCAAATTTTTTTTGAAAATTGAGTGCAGTTTAATCCTATTATGTATATCCATAACTATCTATACTCATTCTTATTTATAAATATTGTGGCTGGGGAAAAGAGAAAGCCATAATGCCATTCCCTATTCAGCCAACTCCATCAATTTCTCTTTTCCTCAGTTCCGCATCCTTCACCATAAAGCACCAATAACCCTTAAAACGGTAAATCAACGAAAATCACTGCAATTAAAAATCCTAAACGACCGTTAATTATTTGTAAATCGCTTTCTCCCTCTTTCCCCATTTTCTGCCATTAGTACATTTTTAGTACATCTTTTAGGCGATACTTATGCTGATATTTAGCTACTTATCACGATTAAAAATTATCCGGTAATGATAATAAACATTTAGAATCATGGCAACGATAAAGCTAAAATACCGCGCGTCGTCGGTAAATGGTAAAGACGGCACTCTTTTCTTCCAGATTATCCACCAAAGACAAGTAAGACAGATATATACAGGATTGCATATAAGCGATTTCGAATGGGATGCCGAAGATGCGTCGGTCAACCTTCCATCGGATACAAGCACTGAAAGAGCAAAGTATCTGATTTCGATAAAGGCATCACTCAAAGAATGCCACGGGAAGCTTTTGATTATCATTTCAGGGCTTGACCGCAAGGGCTCACCATATACGGCGCAAGATGTGGTAGAGGCATATAACACTCCCACGAGCGTAACCGGCCTGATCTCATTTACACGGAGGCTGATTATCGAACTGAAGAAAATCGGCAAGAAGGCTACAGTCAGACGGTTCGAGGTCACTCTCAACAGTCTGCTTCGATATACTGACAACAGAGAAGTGGCTTGGGCAGAATTAACTCCTAACTTCGTCCTTGGATTTGAGGAATTCCTGATGAAACGCGGCCTATGCCGCAACACTACCTCTTTCTATATGCGCAATCTGCGTGCTATCGTAAATCGTGCCATTGAGCAGGATTTCGAGGTTCCACGCAATCCGTTCAAGCATGTCTACATGGGGGTTGACAAGACAGTGAAGAGAGCGGTCGGCCTCGATGTGATACGAATGATACGCGACATTGACCTCACAGGGCAACCGGCTCTCGACTTCGCCCGCAAGGTTTTCATGTTCGCGTTTTATACCCGTGGTATGTCATTCGTGGATATCGCCTTTCTGAGGAAAAGTGACCTCCATAACGGGGTGATAACTTACTCCCGACGCAAGACCCGACAACAACTCGTAGTGCGCGTAGAGCCTGAAACGATGAAAATTATCGAGAGTTTCGGCATAAATGAGACCTCCTATCTGTTACCCATATTAAAAGATGTTGAAGGCGACCCGGAGCGGCAATATGAGAACGCTTATTTCCGAATCAACCGCAACCTCAAGAAAGTCGGCACCTTGCTCGGTCTTGATACCAAGCTCACGCTCTATGTGGCGCGTCATGCATGGGCCAGTATCGCTCACACGAATCATGTGGCGCTTTCGACCATTAGCAAGGCAATGGGCCATGACTCAGAGAAAACTACAATCATCTACCTGCAATCGCTTGACTCTTCGTCGGTCGACAAGGCAAACAGTGACATCATTCGCATGATGAATCGCAAAAAAGGAAAACGTCAAGGCAAAAAGTTACAGTTATAACAGGCCCTGTGCCGGAGAATAATAGCCAGCCTAAATTACTGTCCGAAAAAGAATCTGATAGAGTAGGGGAAATTGACGGCAAAATGATTGCAAAATTTGCAAGTCTCTTCGGGAGAGACTGAAGTCTGAGGGTAATATGTTGACTGACAATTTCAAATTGATGATTTAAATGAATTTTTCGCTAAACTTTTGTTTCGCAAATCAAACCATTTATAGCAATTGTCAGGTGTGATTTAAAATTTTTTTCATTCTTAATCGCTGATATTTCCAATAAATTGAGTATCTTTGCTTTCTCAAATATCAGTCTCTCCCGAAGAGATTGATATTTTACAGGTCGGGAACAATAGCTTCCGACTCTTGAAACTAAAGCAATCTAAAGAGGTAAATAAATCATGAATAAAGCCTCTTTCTTTTTAAACCTTATCTGTAACTACTTGAATTTCAAAGCACACGAAGTTTGAGCAGGATTTGAAGAATTGCCTTTAAGTCTCATAAAGTCATGCCCCTTACCGAAAAACAATGGTTTGTAATGCGCGATTTGAAGCGCAGAAATTCCAACTCGCTCGCCATTAACGAGCTTGAACAAGCCGGACTGGAAGTGTTCACCCCCATGACCCAGATGATAATGACTATAGGCGGTCGGCGTCAGCGTCGCGACGTGCCGGTCATCCAGGATCTCCTCTTCGTCCATGAGGCCAAACCTCTCCTTGACCCCTATGTAGAATCATCGCCCACGCTTCAGTACCGCTACCTTCTGGGAAAGACAAAAAACAGCCCCATGACCGTCCGCGACGACGAGATGCAGCGATTCATCTTCGCCGTAACTCACGGCGATGCACCATTATATTATAGGCCCGGAGAAATCACCGACTCGATGTACGGCAAAAAAGTCCGCATCATAGGTGGCGTGCTTGACCAATACCAAGGGCGCCTCCTATCAGTAAAAGGCATGAGAAAACGCCGGCTCATTGTCGAAATCCCCGGCCTCATCACCGCCGCCGTGGAAGTTGAGCCCGATTACATCCAGCTCATAAAATAAACTCACCGATGATTTCCGCACTCCCCGCAAGAGTAATGAACTACAGAGTCTCGGCCGCGTCACCCACCGCCGAGCTCATCACCGTGGGACAGATACTCTCGGAAGTCGGAGACTATGCATCCACAATACTCGACCGCGAACACCTCTCATTCACGCGCAAATGTGCCGCAAGACTCCGGAAAGTGGTAGCCGAACTCATTGCCCGTCATTGCATCGGAGCGCCGCAAGACCTTTATGAAACAGAGAAATGCGACCTCCACCCGGCCGACCTCTCCGCCATGACCATCTCACAGCTCCACAGCCTCTACCGCCAATGGCCAGCCCGTCACGAAATGCGGCTCAGAGAGGGCCGCGAGCACATGACCTTCTATTACGAGGCAAAGATTATAAGAGAACTACAACATCGCAAACCGGCCACCAAAGACGAGCAGCTAAAAATCGACTACAGCCTCGCCACCTACCGTAATGAACTCGAAAACCTCTCCCGAATCTACTCCCTGCCGGTAACCGACGGCGAATACAAGGCATACCCCGACGCCCACAAACGTTATACGCCCTCGGAGCTTGCCTCTCTGATATCCCGCTTCAGCGGCTATCGCGACATTCTCGGTCGTGAACGCCTCATCGAATACGTTGACAGAGCCATCGACATTATTGACGCCCATCCTCAGGAGCCACAGGTCATAAACCTTGCCGCAAGGCTCGTTGAGCTCAGCCGCAGGGGACTGATAAAATCGCCCGACCGCATAGAGCGCTGCCTCCTTGAGGCCGTTGAGACCTGGAAAAAAATCCGCCCTCTGACGAAACCCTCATGGTGATACCCCTGCTCACCGCAGCTGCATACTTCGACGACCGCCTTGCCCGCAACCGCGCCGTAAGAATCCTCAACCGCTGCTACCGCAGCATCATCGCCGGACAGCACCAGTCGGACACGCAAGCCGTCAACACAATCTTCCCGGACCAAGAGCCTGACGACAAACACATAACGCCCCAAAAACCTGAGAGGACCTGCAAAGATTTACCATCCAAAGCTTCGGGCACCAACGATTCTGATCTTCCCGAAGCCCATAAGGATTTACCCTTCGGAGCTTTGAGTTCCAACAATTCAGACCTCACCAAAATCCTTGACTTGATAGAAACCTGTAGCGACTACATCACCCGCTACAGTCCCCGCAAACTCTCCCAAGCCCTCCAACGCCACCGTTTATCGCTCAAATCAACCCTCACTCCGCATTCGGAGCGTTCTTATCAAATTAAAAAATAATCCCGTTATGAAATCTTTAAAGTGGTTTTTGGTTGCTTTGGCTTTTTTTCTGCTCACGCTGGTTTTTGTTATCGTGCTAATGAGCAAGGGCGCTATTCCCGATGCCGCAATGGACAATGTTTCCTTCGCTTCGGCTGTGGTGTCGATTGCGCTGGCGGTGATTTCGATAATTATTTCGATGATAGCTTCGGCCGGTACTCAAAGCAATCTTAACTCCATGAGAGAGGTTGAGCGGAAACTCAATGAATCCATCGACCGCCTCAAGAACATCAAGCAGGATATAACGAATTTCAGGAATGAGATTGTCCCCAATCCTTTCGGAAATCCCGGAAATACAGCACGTGGTGCTCGCTTTACCATGCTCGGTTATGCTTCAGATAATATCAACGATAAGCCCGGAAGCGAAAAAACGGCAAAACCGTCGGAAGCATCCACCGGTATAAGGGTGTCGGAGTATGCACGCCTGAGCGAAGAAGCCCTCGATAGGGTCGAATCTATTTTCGGATGCGTGATTCGTCGAGACTATCGCCTTAAAAACATACCCGACATAACATTTGACGGCTATACGACAATCGCGGGCGAACCATACGTGTTTGAGGTGAAAGTGGCCAAATCCCCTGGCAATATATTGCGGAATTTCCGGGCATATCTGGAAAAAATGACGGAAGCCTTTGACAGTCTTCAACTCAATGTGAGTGTGGTGATTGTTGCGGTGTGCGACAATGAAAACGATAAAAACGCCACCCTCGACCTCCTCACCCGCCGCCTGTTCTTCCCCCGACTCAATCTTTCGGTGCTCTGTTTCTCAAAGAGCGAACTTGAACCCTCGACTGATACCGAGCAGTAAATAAAGCAGGTGCGCTTTAATAATTGCATTTGCTTTAAAAAGTCTTCTTAATGAAAATAATAAATTTAATACTCTAATAATCAATAATATGAAAGCATGTTTTATGGGGTTGGGCTATATAGGCCTTCCCACCGCTATTATTGCCGCTAAAGAAGGAGGCGTAGACATTGTAGGTGTTGATATTAACCCATCGGTAGTTGAGCAGACTAACGCAGGTCATCTTCATATTATCGAACCCGGGATGGAAGAAATGCTTCAGGAAGTCGTAAAATCAGGCAAACTTCATGCATCGACCAAACCAGAGGAATCAGACGCATACTTTATAGTGGTGCCGACCCCATTCAAAGGCAATCATGAACCTGACGTGAGCTATGTAGAGGCTGCTACACGAGCTGTCATTCCATATCTTAAGGAAGGAGATCTCTATGTAATTGAATCTACCTCTCCCGTAGGGACGACAGAGCAGATGGCCAAAATTATATTTGGAGAGCGTCCTGAACTTAAAGGTAAAATATTTATCGCATATTGTCCAGAACGTGTCCTTCCCGGTAATGTAATTTATGAACTGGTTCATAATGACCGTGTTATCGGAGGTCTTGACGAGGCTTCAACAAAGAAAGCAGAAGAATTTTACAGTCAGTTTGTAAAAGGGACTCTTCATCCTACAAACGCACGCACGGCGGAAATGTGCAAACTTACTGAGAATTCAAGCCGTGATGTTCAGATAGCATTTGCGAATGAGCTTTCCCTGATTTGCGACAAGGCGGGAATTAATGTCTGGGATTTAATTAATCTTGCGAATAAACATCCGAGAGTAAACATACTCCAACCCGGCTGTGGTGTCGGAGGCCATTGCATAGCTGTTGATCCATATTTTATTACTGCTGACTTTCCGGCTGAGACCAAGTTAATCTCCGCTGCCCGCGAAATTAACAATTACAAAGCATTCTGGTGTGCTGAAAAGGTTAAGAATGCCATGCTTGAATTTGAACTGAAGAATCATCGTAAGCCTGTGATAGCAATGATGGGGCTTGCTTTCAAGCCGGATATCGATGACCTTAGGGAATCTCCTGCCAAACAGATTGTAAGCCGAGTTATGCAGAGTTGCAACAACGCAGATATTCTTGTTGTGGAACCCAATGTGGAAAGCCACAATGTTTTTAAGCTAACAGATTACAAAGAAGCCTACGACAGAGGTGATATAGTGGTATTCCTTACGGCGCATAAACCTTTCAAGTCACTTCCATGGAAGGACAGCAAAATAATTCTTGATTTCTGCGGTATTTTCAAAAGTAAATCAATGATTTTTTAATATCGATTTAGTGTTTGACCTACTTCTGACTGCTCTATGAAAAAAGTAATGCTTGTTTTCGGAACCCGTCCGGAAGCTATCAAGATGGCGCCTCTGGTCAAGGAGTTCCAGAAACATCCCCACAGGTTTGAGACTATAGTCTGCGTTACCGGTCAGCACCGTCAGATGCTCGATCAGGTGCTGGAGCTTTTTGAAATCAGGCCCGATTATGACCTTGACATCATGAAGCCGGGCCAGGATCTCTACGATGTCACAGCTCGGGTGCTTGTGGGTATGCGCGATGTGCTGAAGGAATCCCGGCCCGATGTCGTGCTTGTACATGGCGACACCACTACATCCACAGCTTCGGCTTTGGCGGCATTTTATCGGCAGATACCGGTTGGCCATGTCGAAGCCGGCCTCCGCACCCACAACATTTATTCGCCGTGGCCAGAGGAGATGAATCGTCAGATTACCGGCCGTATAGCCGAATATGACTTCGCTCCTACGCCCCTGAGCCGGAAAAATCTTATCGCCGAAGGAGTAGATGAAAATAAAATCACAGTCACCGGCAATACGGTGGTTGACGCGCTCTACTGGGTCGTAGGCAAAATTAAAAATACGCCCGAGCTTGACCTTAAGCTTAAGACCGAGCTGACAGAGGCGGGATATGACACCGGGCGTCTCGCCAACGGCAAGAAACTGGTGCTGATAACCGGTCACAGACGGGAAAATTTCGGAGGCGGTTTTATCTCGATGTGCAAGGCAATAAAAGCTCTGACAGAGAAATATCCAGACGTGGACTTTGTATATCCGATGCATCTCAATCCCAACGTGCGCAAACCCATACATGAGGTATTCGGCGAAAATCTCGACGGTCTCGGCAACATGTTTTTCATCGAGCCGCTGGAGTATCTGTCATTTGTATATCTGATGGAAAAATCCAATATAGTACTCACCGACAGTGGCGGCATTCAGGAAGAGGCTCCGGGGCTTGGCAAGCCGGTGCTCGTGATGCGTGACACCACTGAGCGGCCCGAAGCTCTTGAAGCCGGGACGGTTAAACTTGTTGGAACCGACTATGACATGATAGTCGATGAAGTTTCTGCACTCCTCGATGATGCTGCTCATTATGACAAAATGTCGAAAGCAGTGAATCCGTACGGAGACGGTAAGGCATGTGATAGAATCGTGAAATGGATAAATTAATATAGTAATCATTCATTTTTGAAAGGCACAACCAATAATACAAAACAAGCGGCCTGGGTTGCTTTAGGTAACTTATTCACTTTCAGCTTTGGAATTGTCAGCGCGATGATTCTTAGCCGTTATTTTAATAAGATAGAGTATGGGACCTATAAACAGGTGTTTTATATATATAACATTCTTCTCGGAATGTTTACATTAGGATTACCTAATGCATATAGTTATTTTTTGGCTAAGAGTCCATTGAATCAGGCAAGGGATTTAATTTTGAAGATGACACGTTTATTTATGATTTTAGGGATTATAATGTCATTGTCCTTGTTTTTGGGTTCCGGAAGCATAGCGGATTTAATGAAAAATCCAGATTTAAAAGAGATGCTTATCATCTTTTCTCCTGTGCCGTTTTTTATGTTGCCAACTTTAGGACTTCAAAGTATATTGGTTACTTTTCGATGTTCGAATATTATCCCGTTATACGTAATAGCAACCTCTTTAGCACAATTTTTATGTGTGGTGGTCCCTGTAATAAGTTTTGGCCTGGGATGTAAGGGTGCCTTGATAGGTTTTAATATAGGCTCTTTAGCCGCTTTTTGTTTGGCTATGTTTCTTAATAACTATCCGGTTAAAAAAGAACCAATGTTTAAATCAGAAGAAACTTACAGGGATATTTTTAAATTTTCAATGCCACTTTTTGTGGCAACCATTTGGGGCTCTCTGATTATATCAACGGATCAGTTTTTTATAAGCAGATATTTTGGCACGGAAGTTTTTGCCGATTTCTCCAATGGCGCCACTGATCTTCCTTTCGTAGGAATGATTATAGGTGCGGCCAGTGCAGTCCTTACTCCTCTTTTTACTAAAGCAGTTCATAACGGTGGAGATGTGAAAAAGGCAATATTGCCGGTCTGGGATAGTGTGTTTGCTAAATCCGCCATGTTAATATATCCTATAGCTATATTCTGTTTTTTTGAAGCAAAAGAAATCATGACTTCATTATATGGTAATGCCTATGAAGATAGTTCTGATTTTTTTCGCATTAAAGTAATAACATATTTTTTTAAGATAATAGCCTTTTACCCTTTAATTATTGCTCTGGGAGCTTCTAAATTTTATCAATCGGTCCATTTCTATGAATTTTTAGGGTTAGTGTTAACTGAGTTTTTAGTAGTTACATTTTTCAAAAATCCATTATATATCACGATTGTAAGTGTATTTTATACAGCAGCTGCGTGTTTAATTTTTGTTTATTATATATCTAAGAGACTTGGGATTTCCTTTTGGTCAATGTTTCCCAAAGATATTATTTTAAAGGTATTTATACTTGCTCTCGCAATCTGTTTTTTTATTAGTTGGCTCGACCCTTTTGATTCCATTTTCGATATACAGTTAATCAAATTAATATTTGATTTCGCTCTCTTCGTCTTATTATTTGGTATTTTAAGTTTAGTATTCAAGCTAAACTATCTTAATATAATAAAACCCCTATTATACAGGAACTGAGTAAGCTATAATTTGTAATCTGATTAATTGCATAGACTTATAGCTAAAACATAATTAGATTTGAATTGTTAATTTTGTTCTGTAAGTTATCATGTTATTACGCAAACTGGCATATTCCATAAGCCCTATTGCCAAATGGCTTAGATTTAGGAAAACAGTAACGAATCGAGTTTCTTTAAAACAGTATTTACTATTTAAATTATCTCGTAAAAAGAACCAGTATTGGCCTGTTCATAAAAACAGTGAAGTTACTCATCCATATAATATTTACGTTGGTATTAATTCAAATCCAGGTACACGTCCTGGATGCTACATTCAAGGAAATGGTGGAATATGGATAGGTAATTATGTCCATTTTGCTTCAAATATCGGATTAATAAGCGCCAATCATGATTTAAACGACCAGTCAAAACATAAGTGTAATAATAAAATAGTCATAGGCGACTATTGTTGGATTGGAATGAATACTGTCATACTTCCTAATGTTGTATTAGGCAAAAGGACGATTGTGGGCGCAGGAAGCGTAGTTACAAAATCCTTCCCCGAGGGATTTTGTGTCATAGCCGGAAATCCGGCAAAGATAATCAAGAAATTGAATCCACAGGACTTTAATCCCACAAAATTTCCTGAAGAATTTTTCGGTTATATCCCTAAAGAGGATTTCCCTAAATTCAAAAAAAAGTATAATAT
>CAYZFL010000097.1:0-9540 GCA_964477785.1 uncultured Bacteroides sp. | reverse complement strand
ATATTGAAATGGAAACGAGAAAACGGATTCCTCGGATTTGGACGATATCTTTATAACTATCTGATACGTTTTACAGTACAAGTGATGTTGCCCAATAAGTTGCGGGGCTTCATTTTCAAAAAACTCTTAAGAAAATCGAAATAAAACATAATAATGACAATGAACACAAAACGTAATATACCTTTCTCTCCGCCTGATATGTCAGAGGCTGAGATTCAGGAGGTGGCAGAGGCCATGAAATCGGGTTGGATTACTACCGGTCCGAAAACCAAAGAATTTGAGAATCTTATCTCAATGTGCTGCCAGACGGCCCGCTACGACACCGAAGGCAAGCCGCTTCATACCACAGCTTGCCTTAATTCGGCTACGGCAGCTATGGAGCTGGCTCTGCGTGTGTTGGGTATTGGCGAAGGCGACGAGGTGATTGTTCCGGCATACACATATACGGCCACGGCAAGTTCGGTTTGCCATGTGGGTGCCCGCCCCATTTTGATAGACTGCGCTCCAGGCTCGTTTGAAATGGATTACGATAAAATGGCAGAGGCTATCAACGAACGCACAAAGGCAATCATGCCTGTTGACCTCGGTGGCGTTGTTGCCGACTATGACAAAGTATTTGCAGCAGTAGAAGCAAAGAAAAATCTTTTTAAACCTAACAACGAAATTCAGAAAGCATACGGTCGATGCATCGTAATTGCTGATGCTGCCCACGCATTCGGCGCTATGTGGCACGGACAGATGTGCGGCGAGATTGCAGATTTCACTTCATTCTCATTTCATGCGGTCAAGAACCTGACCACAGCCGAAGGCGGTGCTCTGACATGGCGTGCTCACGATGGTGTTGATGACAATGAAATTTACAAGAAGCTGCAGCTTCTAAGTCTCCACGGGCAGAACAAGGATGCGCTGGCGAAGACGAAACTCGGTGCATGGGAATATGACATCATCGGCACATGGTACAAGTGCAATATGACCGACATCATGGCCGGCATCGGTTTGGCTCAGCTCAAACGTTATCCAGAAATGCTTCGCCGTCGCCGTCAGCTCATCGAGCGTTACAACGTCGCCCTTGAGCCTCTCGACGTAAAGGTGCTTCCGCATTACAGCAACGAGCACTCGTCGAGCGGACATCTCTATCTCACGCGCATTCCTGGAATTACCGTGGAGCAGCGCAATGACATAATCGTGAAAATGGCTGAGCGCGGTATTGCCACAAACGTTCATTACAAGCCACTCCCGATGATGACCGCTTACAAGGCACTCGGGTATGACATCAAGAACTATCCCAACGCCTTCGAGCAGTACCACAACGAAATAACCCTGCCGCTCCATACCCGTCTCACCGATGAAGAGGTTGAGTATATTCTTTGCAATTATATCGACATAATCAAGGGACTTTGAAACGACTTTTCGACATCATAGCAAGCGGACTGGGACTCATTGTCCTTAGTCCGCTTTTTGCCGTTCTCGCCGTATGGATAAAGACCGATTCCAAGGGACCGGTATTCTACCGCCAGACACGAGTGGGGCGCAACAATCGGGATTTCCGCTTGTACAAATTTCGCTCAATGCGTCCCGACAGCGACAAGTTGGGACTCATAACCGTCGGCGGACATGATCCGCGAGTGACCCGTTCCGGTTATTATATCCGCAAATACAAACTCGATGAATTTCCACAACTTATCAACGTTTTCATTGGCGACATGAGCCTTGTTGGCCCACGTCCGGAAGTGCGCAAATATGTAGACATGTACACGCCAGAGCAAATGCGTGTGCTTTCGGTTCGCCCCGGCATCACATCGCTTGCTTCAATTCGCTACCGCAACGAGAACGACATCCTTGCCGCAGCCGAAGACCCTGATCGCTGCTACGTCGAGAATGTAATGCCCGATAAAATAGCCATTGATCTTGAATATGTCAATAAGGCCGCCCTTTGGACTGACGTCAAACTAATCTTCAGCACATTCAAAGCAATAATAAAAGATTGATACTCAATATCCGCTTATAGCTGGATTTTAACCCCCATTCAAAAATCTTGGGCTCAAAATTCAGTTTAAAAAGCTTATATGGTGCCTTATTTTCTGATAACTGCCTCTTTGAAGGCTCTTTGATGTCCAACTTGTTGATAATAGGTTCTTTGATACCTATTTGAGGACTTCTTTGGATTAATGGGAGCAAAAAAGTCGATAAAAATTTGTATAGCACAAAAAAATATACTAATTTTGCAATCGCAAAGACAAAAGGACACATTCCCTCAAAAGAATAAGCCCTTAAGTCAGGTCCCTTAGCTCAGTTGGTTAGAGCACCTGACTCATAATCAGGGAGTCGTAGGTTCAAGCCCTACAGGGACCACAGCCTAACAGTCAAGCACTTACATTCATTTGTAGGTGCTTTTCTTTATATAGGTCGGAACTTATTCGGAACTTTGATTTTCTGATTCCTGCTTCCCTCATCTTCTTGGCTATTCCAACGAGCGCATCTTTGCGCTTGTCGAGATTCCTGCAACGCATCCACATTCGGACTGGTTGATGTTCCGCAACGCCCACAATTTTGCGGCGGTCTATAATAAAAAGCGAAGCCTCCACGGTTTGCAGAAGCCTCGCCTTGTCAGTTCTGAATGATTGTTGAGGTCAACCCCGAAAGGGGTGCAGGGGGTATAGCCTCGTCCTCTATGTGGCGCAGGGGTGCGATGCCTGGTTTGAAGGCCGTCATAAAGGTTCTGCCTTTGAATATACCACAACTACCGAGACAGCTATGGTAAACAATACAAAATCGAAGGCCGTAATGACACTCAGATGGAAGCAGGATGGTCAGGACAACATTCCCCCGTCTCTTACAAACCTCCAGTTCAGAAACGCCTCCGGTGACCTCACCCATAGTTTCGGCGTAAGCGATGATGTGAGAATCACTTTGACCGCAGCAGATTTTGTTCAGAAAACGACCGAAAATTATACCTTGGGAATGTTAAGATACTGGTATCAGCCGGTAGAGGCCGAATGTCTTGTTGAATATGCTCTCGCCGGCACATCAGCTTTCAAGACTCTGCAGACCTCAAAGCTATCCACAAATATCATCCCAAGTTTCGGACCATCTTTATGGCTCGAATATTTCGGCGGCAGATTTTGCAGGCAAAACAGGTGCATACGATGTAAGAATTACAATCACCGATAAAGCCGGTAACGCTCAGATACAGACTGTATCTCCCGCATTCTTCATTGGCAATTCCTCTAAAGTTGACTATATTCTGAATCCCGACGAAGAGGGTACAGCTGTATACTATGACCTTTTCGGTCGCAAAGTGGCTAATCCCTCTGCCGGTATTTATGTGAAAATCGTGAATGGCAAGGCTACCAAAGTGGCGATAAAGTAAACCCAATAGGAGCAAACCATCAACCTTGGTCGGGGCCGAATAAAGGGTCCGACCTTATTTTTGCTTAAACGCGCTTATATGGTTAATCATTTTTAGCTCTAAATCCTGTAATTTGTTCACGTGGTTGCATATATGTTTAACACCGACTTTTAATCACTGATTTCAACGAATTTAGGCGATTGAAAAGTTAAAAAAATGCTAATCCTTCTAAGTCGTTTCTCAATATCTATGATGGTGACATCAAGGCAACGCTCACGGCTTGTATATCGTTTCCATCCTCATGTTTCCCAGCATTGCGGCGGCTTCGGAATAGGAACTGTAATAGGAGCCGAAGATTGCATTACATTGCGAAAGTATATACATTTCTCGCACGGCATCTTTCATACCTCTCAGTGTTTTGCGCGATGCTGGATTCTCGTTGCAATATATCCTTTCGCCGAATTTCTGTTTGAATTCCGATTTAATTTCTTCCGAATCTGTAGCCAGATAAAATTTCATTCCCGGTCTTTCTGAAATTATTGACCTTATTTTGGCTTCAAAATCCTCTGTCGGACTGTGCAGTATCGATTCTTTGTTGTCGGTACGCCTTATATGAATTCCCGTGCGCTCTTCTCCCATTGCTTTTATCACGACGTCAACTTCGTCTCTTATCGGCTTAACTGGGATGAAAAGCCCGCGGAAAAGCTCTTCTTCAAAAGGGAAAAATATGGTGCCTCCCTGGATAAAGTTCTTTTCTCCTCCTTCAAAATATTGCAGTACAGGCTCTTTCCCGTCCGACTGGGTAATGCGCCAGTCGGGCGTGCCGTATATTAATTTTCTGTCATATCTTAGCAGAGACAGAGCTGAAATATACAGATTCTTTTTCCGTGGCACCGAGTATTTAAGTCCATATTCTGCTTTGCCCGGATAATATATTCTCCCTTTCATCAAGTCGGGCACTTCAAATATATCGTCAAACCGGGCGTAAAGCTCGTCGTTTACAGCCCAGATAATTCTGAAATCCGCATTCAATTCCCCGGCAAGGGAAATTCCGGAGGCAATTGCCCTCATCCTGTTGGCAAGACCTTCTGTTGGATTGATTGTCAGCACGTTCATATTGATGATTAATGCCGGATTATTTCTCCGCCATCTTTTTGTCAGCAAAGGCTTTGAAACGGCGAAGGGCTTCCATCACATTTTTACGAGTGGTTGCGAGATTCCATCTCATGAAGCCTTCTTTGGGCGAACCGTAAATTGACCCCGGCGAGAGCATCAGCCCGGCTTCTGAAACCAGAGCATCCCTCAGCTCCTCCGACTTCATGTCCAGCGCGCTGCAGTCCATCCATGCCAGATAAGTGGCGTGGAGGTCGGCGAGCGGAAATTCGGGCAGTTCGCGCTCGCAGTAGTCTTTCATTGCCAGCCAGTTGCCCCATACATAATCGAGCATCTGCTCCAGCCATTCCTCGCCCTCGTTATATGCAGCGGCCGCTCCCACTATGCCGAAAGGATTCACATCGCATACCTCGTTGATATTGATGGCCTTGTCTACCTTGGCTCTTATCTCCGGATTGGGACAGACAACACTTGAAATATGAAGCCCGGCTATATTGAAGGCTTTGCTCGGTGAGATGCAGGCCACACAGTTTTGCGCGAATTCTTCCGATATCGATGCGAACGGAGTGTATTTGTAGCCATTGTATGCAAACTCGCAATGTATTTCGTCTGCGGCCACGATCACCTTGTTTTGCAGACATATTTCCCCGATGCGTTTCAGCTCGTCCTTTGTCCAGAGTTTGCCCGCCGGGTTGTGTGGGTTGCAGAGTATCATCAGCTTAACGTCCGGGTCAGCAGCGGTTTCTTCCAGCTTTTCCCAGTCGATGTCGAAGTGTCCCTTGCCGTCGTAGGTGAGGGGACATTCGGCAAGTACGCAGCCATTGTTCCTCACCGACGAGAAAAAGCAGTTATATACCGGCGGCATTATCAGCACCTTTTCGCCGGGCTTGGCAAAAGCCATTACGATGGCCGAGAGAGCCGGCACGATACCGGGTGTTACTATCATCCATTCTGGTTCTATTTCCCAGTCATGGCGACATTTAAACCATGAAACGAAGGCATCGTAAAACTCTTTGCGAGGGAAAGAATAGCCGTAAACGCCATGCGCCACGCGCTTTTCAAGTGCCTCTCTTATCGCCGGCGCGGCTTTGAAGTCCATGTCCGCCACCCAGAGCGGAAGTACATTTTCGGGACATTCGTCCCACTTCACTGAGTCGGTATTGCGGCGGTTGATTTCTTCGTCAAAATTATATTTCATGGCTGGTATATATTAAATTGGATAATAGTTGATTATGAAATCTTTTTTATTTAATCTGCTCCTGACTTATTTCGCAGTCGCCGGGTTTTCTGAGGTTCTCGTCTATTATTATCTCGCCGATTCTCGAGGCTTTGATATATCCGGTCTTGGGATTCTTCACGCTGGTCACATTGCCCTTGATTGTAGCTCTTACCTCGCTGTCTTCGAAGGCAAGGTCGCAGTCCGGCGCCATCTCGCAGTCTTCGAGCACGAGGTTCTTGATATAGCACAGCGGCTGTGTGCCCGATATGCGGCATCTCACAAATTTCATATCCTCGGAATACCATCCTATGTACTCGCCGTTGATTTCAGAATCATAGACGGTTACGTTTTTAGTATTCCACAGGCAGTCTTTTGAGTTGAGCACCGCCTTGTGTATCTCCACGTTCTCGCAATACTGAAACGAATAGTTCCCGTCCTGCTTGTAGTTGTTGATACGTATGTTCTTGCAGTGCATGAAGATATAGTCGGCATTCTTCACCGTCACTTTTTCGATGTCTATGTCCGAGCAATGCCACAGCGTCTCCTGCGCGTCCGGCATGTTTGCGTTTTTTATCTTGAGGCCCTTGATTTCTCTGAACATCTTGGGAGCGGCCTGCTGGGTGTCGGTCATCTCGCAGTCTGTGCAATACCACAGCGCGGCTCTTGCACCGGGGGTAAACACGCAGTTCTTTATCTTAAAGCCCTTTACATGCCAGAAGGGATACTTGCCCTCGAAGCGGCAGTTTTCGGCCACTATATTGCTGCATTCTTTTATCGCCGATTCGCCGGCATGTATCGTTACGTTTTCAAGTTTTGTATCATGGGTCTCGAAGAGAGGCCTTTCGCCTCCGAATTCGCGGTCTTTTATCAGCTTCATCTTATGAATGGTCTTTAAGGTTTTGCTCTTTAATTAGTTACTTGTCAAGGTGATGTTTCTTTGTCGCTTTACATTTCCGGCGATATTTCCGGCAAGTGTTTTGAGCGCGGCTTCCGATTCTTTGTCTACCTTCGTCATTACTGTCACCATCGGCTCAATCATCTCGAGGTCGGCTATGCTGCTCAGTTCTTCTTTGATTAGCTTGCCCGCAAGAGGCGCCCAGCTGCCGTTTTCTACCACGGCATAATGCCTGTTGTGCCAGCCCTTTGATTTCAGACGTGAGATCAGGTCTTTCATCAGGGGCATTATGCCGGCGTCGTAAGTCGCGCAGACAAATACCGATATCCCGCATCTGTAAGCCTGGCTTACAGCCTCAGAAAGCTCTGTCTCCGAGAGGTTATATACCTTTACATCCCCCGCGCCTTCCCGTCTTAGCATTTCGGCCAATAGCTCCGCGGCCTCGAGCGAATATCCGTGCAGCGAGGCGGCGAATATCGCAACGGCTTTGGGCGACTCCGGCTCAGATGAACTCCAATTCTCGTAATAGGGCAGGGGATTGAAGTCGCTCAGTTCTATCACCGGGCCGTGAAGCGGGCAGAGTGTCTTTATCTCCAGTGCCGAGGCTTTTTTGAGCACGCATGCCACCTGTTTCACGTATTTGCCGCAAATGTTTATGAAATATCTCCTTGCCTCGTCGGGCCACGTCTCCGCCAGCGACTTATCGCTGCCTTTCTTGGCCTCTGCCGTGCCGAAGGTGCCGAATGCGTCGGCGCAAAACAATATTTTTTCCTCCGGGTCGTAAGTCATTATCACTTCCGGCCAATGCACCATCGGAGCGGGTATAAACAAAAGTTCCCGGCTTCCCGTGTCAAGGCATTCCCCGGGATTCAGTGCCTCCATTCTTTCCTCAGCTATCTCCGGGCAGAAATGAGGCAACATACATGCGGCTTTGCAAGAGCACAGTATCTTACATTCCGGATAAAGTTTCATGAAGTCGGATATGCCCGACGAATGATCAGGCTCCAGATGTTGTATGATAATGTAGTCGGGTTTTCTGCCATGCTCTTTTAGCGTGTCGGCGAGTTTGGCCAGCCACGCGTCCTTTACGCGGTGGTCGGTTGTGTCGAGTACCACTGTGAGTCTGTCCTCGATAAGATATGAATTGTATGTCATGCCGTCGGGCAGCGCATACTGGTTCTCGAATATTTTCTGGTTTCTGTCCGTGCAGCAGAAGAGTGTCACCCCTCCCGCTTCGCTTCCGATTCTCCGGCTGATTATTTCTATGCCATTTTCAGAATTTCCGCTCGTCATAGCTCAGTGTTTGGTAGGTTGAAAAGGGAAATGTGTATTCTCTTATGAGAACGACTGTCAGTTATACGAAAGGCGGCAAACCTCAAAATAAAGCTTGCCGTCCTAAGTTCTTGTTGCGAGGACAGGACTCGAACCTGCGACCTTTGGGTTATGAGCCCAATGAGCTACCACTGCTCCACCTCGCGTGTCATATTTTCGACTGCAAAGGTAGAAACTATTTTTGAACCGACCAAATGCATTAACTTTATTTAACCTAAATCGGTCCCCAGCCCATTATTACGCAATTGCCCTGACTTCTGTTGCCCATACTTTTCTCCCTTTTCCGGCATTTATACCTCAACTTTTATGAATTTTAAACTATTATTCTTGTTATTTTTAAGTTTGTTTTCTAACTTTGCACCCATAAAGCACATTTAATATATAGTGAAATATATATCAGTGAGTCTTATTTTAATAATCAAAACCATATAAATTATATTTAATTTTACTGCTTCAAAAATCCCGATGCTATTGGGTAATCAACCGGTTCGAGAGGAACCGTTAATAATTATCCGCCGGGCTTGAAAGAGAAAACACAAAAACTAAAAAGACATGGAAACTAACGGTACAGGAAACGAAAACGCAGCTATGCACAACCAATTTCAGGCAGGTGCCGAAAACGCTGCATCTGCAACTCCCGACGGCGAGCGCAAGCCTAAACGCCCCCGCATCGCTACACCATCTTCTTATCAGTCGGGCGATGGTCAGTCCTCCGGTAATTATGACAAGGTGAATTATCAGCCTCGTTATCAGAGCGGACACCAGGCAGGCGAAGGCCAGCAGCGCCCCTATTACAAAAATTATAACGCTCAGAATGCCGATGGTTCCGAACGTCCCGTCTACCAGCAGCGTCAGGGCTATCAGCAGCGTCCCTACAACAATCAGAACCGTCAGGGCTATCAGCAGCGTCCCTACAACAACCAGAACCGTCAGGGCTATCAGCCGCGTCCCTACAACAACCAGAACCGTCAACAGGGCGAAGGTCAGGAAGGCAACAATTACCAGCAGCGCCAGGGCTACCAGCAGAACCATAACGGTTATCAGCAGCGCCCTTACAACAATCAGAACCGTCAGCAGGGCGGTTATCAGCAGCGCGGTTACAACAACCAGAATCGTCAGCAGCAGGGCCAGGGTTACGGCAACAACCGCAACTACAACAACCGGAATGCTCAGCAGGGCCAGGGCTACGGCAACAACCGCAATTTCAATAATCAGAATCGTCAGCAGGGCCAGGGTTACGGCAATAACCGCAACTTCAGCAACCGCAACGGTCAGCAGGGCAGAAACTTTAACAATCAGAACCGTCAGCGCAACCAGCAGGGATTCCAGACTCCCGGAAAGAGCTTTGTTCCACGTCCCAAGAGAATCGAATACACCATGCCGATTCCCGATCCCAACGAGGAAATACGTCTCAACAAGTTTATGAGCAACTCGGGTATCTGCTCGCGCCGAGAGGCCGACGAATTCATCCAGCAGGGCCTCGTGAAGGTCAACGGCAATGTCGTTACCGAGCTCGGAACTAAGATCAAACACTCCGACGTTGTCGAATACGACGACAAGGTAGTGGCTCTCGAGCGCAAGTGCTACATCCTGCTCAACAAACCCAAGGACTGCGTCACCACAAGCGACGAC
>CAYZFL010000096.1:0-9583 GCA_964477785.1 uncultured Bacteroides sp. | reverse complement strand
GCCATATCGCTCCCCACTTCACCATGAAGCGCATGATCGACGACTATATCAGCCGCTTCTATATGCCCGAAGCCAAGCGTTCCGAAATGCTCAAGGCCGACAACTACGCCGAGGCAAAACAGCTTGTGGAATGGAAGGAGAAAATCGCCCGGGATTGGCCCGGCGTGAAGGTGCTCGACATCCGTCACTCCGCCGATACCGCCGAAGCCCTTACCGGCAACCACTTCGCCGTCGAGGCTACGGTCGACACCAACGGCATAGGCCGCGACCTGCATCTCGAGCTGGTGGTTTACCGTCAGGAAGACGGCGTGGAGAAATACTGGAAGCGCGAGGACTTCAAGATCGTGAACCAGGACGGCAACATCATCACCTACGAACTCAAGACCAAGATGGATGATGCGGGCGTGTTCCGCTATGGCTTCAGGCTCTATCCCTGGAACGCCATGCTGCCTCACCGTCAGGACTTCGCCTATGTGCGCTGGATCTGATATTTCTCTTAACCGCAACAAATTCAACTCCCTTATATAAAATGCGGGCGAGCCACAGACTCGTCCGCATTATTCATTCCTTGCCCAGATGTCTTGCCGTTTTGTCGGCGAGCCATTTGCGGGCCTCGCGGGCCCATTTGGCATCGGAGCAGGTAGACTCGTTCTCGAGAACCGACATCGCCTGCCATACGGCCACGGCACCGGCTATTGCCTTTTCTGCCGAAAAACCGCCTGTCATGCCCTGCAGGGCTTCGTCGGCCACGGCACCCACGGTCAGCGCCACAATCACTTTGAGCAGAGTCTTTACGCTGTGCCCGAAGCGTTTCGACGACACCTTGCCTCCGCCCTTCACGCCCTTTCCGGCCTTTGCGAGCCTCCGCGAGAGCCTTATGGCCGTCACGGCATCGAGGGCTATCAGCAGGGTACAGAGCAAAATGCTCGCCCCCGAGGGCATCCACCAACCGCACACACTTGCCCAGAGCACGCTGAGCTGAATTTTCAAAACCATCACTGAATCAATCATAATTCACATAATTTAAAATTAAACATCATTCATGCCGGCCAACCGACCTCACCCTACGGAAAGGATTGTCGCTATTCCGGCCTTACGGATGCAAAATTACTTCAAGGGAATTGCGAAAACTGCTATGAAAATCACAAAGACCGGCCAAACTATTAAAATTTCATGTTACGGCGATGGATTTCTCCCCCGCACTTACAAGACATAAACAACGCAGACAGTCTCACGACTGCCTGCGTTGTATTAACCTTAAAAATCTAATCCTATGAAAAAACTAAATCCTATACTTTTGCCAGTATAATATTTTATCAACCAATCAATCAATTTTAGTCATTCGTGGCTGATGTTGAGGTCTCGGCTTTCTTGCCTCGGCTCTCGTTTCAGCCGCTTGTACTATAAAGACAACGCAAGGGGGGCAAAAGTTTACAGAGCGTCCGTTTTTAACTTATTTTTGCTTTTGCCCGATTTTTATGCAATGAAAAAGGCTTAATTTTGCAACATGGCAAATTTTGAAATAAACATACTGGGCTGCGGCTCGGCCACTCCCTCGCTAAGGCACATGCCCTCGTGCCAGGTAATCGACTTCCGCGACAAACTGCTGATGATCGACTGCGGCGAAGGCGCCCAGCTGGGAATCCGCCGCCAAAGCCTTAAGTTTTCACGGCTCAACGACATCTACATCTCCCACCTCCACGGCGACCACTTCTTAGGGCTGCCCGGGCTGCTCTCCACCATGGCCCTGCACCAGAAAGAAGGCACCGTCACGGTTCACATATCGGAGAAAGGCGCCGACATTCTTTCCAGAATCATGGATGTGTTCTGCAGCGAGCACGACTACAGGCTCGAGTATGACATACTGCCGAAGGGAGGCGGTGCAATCATGGGTCCGAAAGGCCTGCGGGCCGAATGTTTTCCGCTCTACCACCGCGTCGAGACCTACGGATTCAAGTTTACCGAGGAGCCTAAACTGAGGCACATCAACGGCGGGATGGCCAAATATCATCAGGTGCCTGTGTTTATGATGGAGTCGCTGCGCCGTGGCGAAGATTTCGTAAAACCCGACGGCACGGTGGTGCCAAACGCATACCTCACCACCGCTCCCGACCCATGCGCGAGCTATGCCTATTGCTCCGACACGGCCTATAATCCCAGGGTTGCCCAAGCCGTAAAAGGCGTGACAGCGCTCTACCACGAGGCCACCTATACCTCCGAAAACGAGGCCAAGGCTCACGACCGCGGCCATTCCACAGCTCGCGAGGCTGCGATGATTGCACGTGACGCCGGTGCGGGTCTGCTCCTTCTGGGCCATTACTCCAAACGGTATGAAGACACTGAAGTATTTGCCCGCGAGGCCGCAGAGATATTCCCCAATGTCTCAGCCGTGACCGAAGGTATGAAAATCGACCTGCTTTAAACGCGCCTCACCCTATTATTGTTTATCACTTCAAGACAATGACACCCCAACAACAGCAGATACTTGACCTCAGATATATGCGCGAAGCCCTGAAAGAAGCCGAAGCGGCGGCACGCGAGGACGAAGTACCCGTAGGAGCCGTGGTGGTGAGTCCGTCAGGCCGGATAATAGGCCGCGGACACAACATGACCGAAAGACTCGGCGATGTCACGGCCCATGCCGAAATCCTGGCCATCACCGCAGCCGAGCAGGCACTCGGCAGCAAGTTCCTTGAAGGTTGCCGCGTGTATGTCACCGTGGAGCCATGCGTAATGTGCGCCGGAGCACTCGCCTGGGCACGGCCCGATGCCATTATTATAGGTGCGCGGGACCCCAAGAAAGGCTTCCTCTCGCAATATGCCCTTACTCCCTTCCGGCCCGGAACCGAGGTGAGCTTCGGGCTCCTGGGCGACGAGGCGTCAAAGATGATGACCGACTTTTTCGCGGCCAAACGTAAATAGACAGACAAGATGCACTACTTTCTCATAGCCGGAGAAGCGTCCGGCGACCTCCATGCCTCAAGGCTCATAAACTCGCTCAAAGCCCGCGACCCGCAGGCCTGCTTCACATTCATAGGCGGCGACAAAATGGCCGCCGCTGCAGGCACAGCCCCGCTCGTCCACTACTCAAAGACAGCCTTCATGGGTTTCAGCGAGGTGATACGCCATCTCGGCGACATCATGAAAATCATGAAGCAGACAATGCAATGGATCAAAGAGGCGAAACCCGGCTGCCTGATACTCGTCGACTACCCCGGCTTCAACCTCAAGATTGCAAAAAAGGCGAAGAAGTGGTGCCGCGACCTGCCGGTGTTTTATTACATCTCGCCCAAGATATGGGCCTGGAAGTCATGGCGGGTCAGGAAGATACGCAAGTATGTCGACCGTATGTTCTCCATTCTTCCCTTTGAAAAGGAGTGGTACCGTAAGCACCGTTATGATATAGACTATGTGGGCAATCCGTCGCTCGAGGAAGTCGACGCATGGCTTTCCAAGCCATATTATAAGGCCGGAGAAGCCGCAAATGACCACCGGCCCGACCGCAAGGCTTTTCTCGAGTCACATAAACTTCGCGACCGCAACATCATAGCCATACTGCCGGGCAGCCGATACGGTGAAATCAAAAACAATCTGCCGGTGATGCTCCGTGCCGCAGAGCGATTCCCTCAGTGCGCGCCCGTGATAGCTCTCGCGCCGGGCATCGACAGGGAGTTTTACAATCAGTTCGGCAAATTCCTCAACTTCACCACCGACACATACGCTCTTCTCAGCCATGCCCGTGCGGCATTGGTAACATCGGGCACGGCCACGCTCGAGACCGCCCTCTTCGGCGTGCCGCAAGTGGTGTGCTACCGTGCCAACGGTTCGGCGATAAGCTATCACCTTATGAAATCAATACTCAGCGTTAAGCACGTGTCGCTGCCAAACCTCATAGTCGACAAAGAAATAGTGCCGGAAATGCTCCTGCAGTACTGCACTCCGGAACTTGTGGGCGACAAACTCGAAAAGCTGCTGGGCGAAACATCGGAGCGCAGTGAAATGCTCGAAGGCTATGGCGAAATGCGCGGCCGCCTCACATCCTCAGGCTCCCTCACCGCCCCCGAAAACACCTCCGGGCTTATTATGGCGGCATTAGGGTGAGATAGCAGTCAAAGCAAACATCAAAATTCCCGTCTGAGTTTATGTTTGAGCTGGAACCGGATGAATTCGATAATTTGAGGTGCAAAAACTGCTCCTCAAACCTTACTTCTAAGCGTGACCTTGAAAGACACAATAGGGAGAGACACTCTAACGAGATGGCTGAGACCCACCACCGCATCTCAGCAGCCAGTCGCCTATGTATTCACTACCGATGAAACTGTAGGGAGGCAGGCTTACGTCTATTACGCGGACCGAGCGGCAGAAGGGCGACAGATGATAGCGGCATGAATTCTCGCGGTTGCACCGTCCGCAGACGTTCACGTCGAGAGGCTCGCCCGTAGCATTGTCGACATAGGGCTTGAAACTCCGGTGGCCGCACCTCGGGCAGACCGTTGTCTGTCTGCCAAGATCAAATCGGTAAGTATCGTGTGTCATTGTCTGATTTGTAGATGAATTTGGCAAGTGATAACAATTTGTGACAAGGGTAGTAACTTTCCACTTTCTGCGATGGAAAGTAGGCCGGTACTTTCCGGCACTTCCCGCGTGTGAAAGTGGAAAGTGCTATGGCGTGTCTCGCTGTCTCAAACATATTCCGGCACCGGTATTATATTCATCACGGATAATATATATATATTATATATTATGACATATGTCACACCTAATATATATTATTATATATGTTATATGTAATATATATTATTATATATATTATATACACATACGCAGACATGTACGTAGAAACCAGGATAAAATTCCAGGGAATTTATATCACGTGATGGTAAACAAGGGTACGTCTCTGGGTACTTTCCACTTTCAGAGACGGGAAGTCTGAGGAACTTTCCGGCACTTTATGGTCAGGAAAGTAGGAAAGTAGGGACGGCGACAGAAATTTGAGCCGGGGGGTAAACACTTTCCACTTTCAGAGATGGAAAGTGGGCCGGAACTTTCCGGCACTTCTCGCGTGTGAAAGTGGAAAGTGGTTGAGTTTAATTTAAGCCTATGCCGGTAAGTTTTTTACAATTCGGCTCACCTTGCTGACGGTCTTTGAACTCACGCCGAGCGATTTTTGAATCGAGATGTATGACTCTCCTTCCCGGAGACGGCGGGCGATTTCCTGCTCGGCTTCGTCGCGGAGAATGTCCTGCTCGTCGGGTTCGTCGAGGTTGTCACGCTCGGATTCATAGCCCGTGGGGACCATGTTTTGGAGGTGCCCAGGGCAAATTAAGACACAAAGTTCCGCAAGTCGATGTGATTTGCGGAACTTTGTGCTAAATACAGTGATAATCTTATTTCTTTTCCTCTTTGGGTTCGGGGACGGGAAGGAACGACATCATGAACTTCATTTTGGGAACGGCTGCACGCCAGGCGGTGACTGTGCCACCCTTGGGGAGTGCCACGGGGGTGTGATATTTCTGAGCCTTGCCTCCGTCGATGCTGTAGAATATGCCGTCGCCCGCGGGATTGCCTGCGTCGACAATCGTCATGAGGCCCCGGGCGTTACGGTCGATGGCGAGAGGCATGACGGCGTTGAAATCCCGGCGGCTCTTCTTAAGTCCCAAGCCGTCGGGAGCAGTGATGTCAAAGGCAAAGGTATGGAGGCTTGCCTTCACGCGGTCGGGAGCGAGAGGTGCGCCCTGGCCGCAGCTGTTGCCTCCGAGACCGGTCATCATGGCGTCGAGGTGAAGCACCGAGCGATCGCTCTGAGGCAGTTCGTAAGGATGTCCGGCAAAGACAAGCTCTTCCTCGCTGAAGGGCAGGACGGTGAACGAGAATGCGCCTGGTGACGTAATGTCGATACCGGCACCGGAGTGGGCGTCGACGAGCTCCACGAAGCGGGTATCCTCGTGGTTGGCCATGTTCTGGGGCTTGGCGAAGTTCTCAAACTGCAGCATCACGCGGCTTTCATACATGGCGATGTTCTGCGAAGTCTTGCGGTCGCGATAGTTGCTCACGGGGCCTCGGCCGAAATAGGTCAGCCCGTCATAAGCGCCGTCGACCTCCATGCTGAGGCCTATGCGCGGCAGAATGGTCTCGGGCTTGTTTGAATTGGTGACAGCCCTGAGGCTGAGGCTCGATTCGTCGGCGGGCATGGTCCAAACATAGTTGGTGATGAATTTGAAATCATCCTTGCCCATGGGGCGTTTCACGTCGGGTGTTACCTTGACATGCGCCACCGAGGTGCTGCCCTCGATATTATAGGCGGTGGGTGCCTGACTTTCGACGGTGAAGGCGATGACGTCGGTGCCGTCGGGAAGCGTTGTTTCGGACGTGGCTATAACCTTGTGCCGAAGGTCGTTGAGACCGAGGTCATACATCGATTTGTAGAGCCAGTTGTCGTTGTTGACAAAAGCGCGGAAGGCGTCGAGCCTGAGGCCCTTGCCATTGTGAACCATCTCCCTGCCGTTGATTTTCATTGAGACGGGGATGCCGGTAGAGGTATTGAAGGTGACGTCGATCTTACCCTTCTTAGTATTGTCGTTTACGGATGCGGCGGCGTTAGCGGATGCCTTTGTGAGGTCAAACTGCTCTTCGGCGAGCACGTGTCCGGCCTTTGCCCAGGGCTTGCCTGCGCGATTGAGAAGGGCTACGTCGAGATACTCGAACTCATCGGTGTCGCCCATCCTGATATTCCTGTCGGCCAGAGCCCTGACGAACTTGTCGAGCGAAACAGTCTTGCTTTCGCGTGGCATTACTACGGGCATGTCGGCGTCAATCACATATTCCCCGATGGTCTCGCCGTCGCGCTGGAGGTCGAGGCGGAGCCTGACGTCGTCGAGGGCGCGGAAATAATTGCGGTTGAATACTTTGACTGCCACGGGACGGTTATCGGCATCGCGGACGAGAGTGAACTCTACGGGCTGGTAAACCTTCTTAACCTCGGCGAGCTGGGGCTTGGGTGTGAGGTCGCCGTTCATAATGCCGTTCATCACAAACTGGCCGTCGTTGGGAGTGTCGCCGAAGTCACCGCCATAGGCGAGATACCTCGCTCCCGTCGTGGGGTCGTAGTTATAGAGCGACTGGTCGACCCAGTCCCATATGGCGCCTCCCATGAAGTGGTTTGTGCTGTTGATGGCGTCCCAGTAATCCTTGAAATTGCCGAGGGCGTTGCCCATAGAGTGGGCGTATTCGCAGATATAGAAGGGATATTTGATGTCCTTATCGGCACCCTTTACCGCCTCACGCACCCACTTGACCGAGGGATACATGTTTGAGCCCACATCCGCGATGTCGTTGTTACGCTCATAGTGGACGGGGCGGGAGAGGTCGAGAGTCCTGACGGAGTCGCGGGCGATGCGGAAATTGTCGCCGGGGCCGGCCTCGTTGCCGAGCGACCACATGACCACCGAGGGATAGTTGAACCGCGAGGCCACAAGCTCGACGTTGCGCCCCACATGTGCGGGCGCCCATTCAACCGGATGGCTCAGCGAAGCGTCCCAATAATAATATTCGTGAGATTCGAGGTTTGCCTCGTCGGTGAGATATATGCCGTAACGGTCGGTGAGATAATACCAGTATGGGTCGTCGGGATAGTGTGAGTTGCGCACATGGTTGATATTGTTTGCCTTCATGGCCATGATGTCGCGTACCATGCGGTCGCGGCTTATGGCGTGGCCCACAGAGGGGTCGGTCTCGTGACGGTCGACTCCGCGCAGCTTCACGGGCTTGCCGTTGACGAGGAAGAAGCGGCCGCCCTGACCGAATTCATCGTCCTTGGCCTCGACATCCTTAACCTCGACGGAACGTATGCCGGTGAATGCCGAGACAGTCTCTATTTCCCTGCGCTTGTCGAGTAGAGTGGCTGTGAAGAGATAGCGATTGGGGATTTCGGCGCTCCATAACCTGGGAGCGGGCACGGGAATCTCGGCGGTGAGTGTCTTTTCGGCACCTTTGGCAAGTAGCCCGCCTTCGAGGCTGAGGTTTATGGGCTCGCAGCAGCAGCTCTCGTCGGTGTAAAGTTTCAGTGATTTGAGCTGAAGGTCGACGTTGAGATTCTTTATATTTTTGTCGCTGAGGTTCCGCACCAGCAGGCTTACCTTGACCACAGCGTCACCGTCGGGCCGCAGCACGGGAGTGAGGCGCATGTCGGCGATATGCACCTTGGGCGTGGCCTCGAGCCTTACCGAGCGGAAGATTCCGGGCAGGCGGAACATATCCTGAGCCTCGAGGAAAGAGCCGTCGCTGTTGCGGTAGACCTCCACCGCCACGGTATTGCTCTCGCCGGGCTTGTTGAGATATTTCGTGATGTCGAAGCGGGCCACGTTGCGTGAGTTTTTGGAGAAGCCCACATATTTGCCGTTTATCCAGAGATAGAAGAAAGAGTCGACGCCGTCGAAGGCTATGTAGACCTCCTCGCCTTTCCAGTTCTTAGGCAGGGTGAAGAGACGGAAATAGCTGCCAACCTCGTTGCGGTCCTTATAGGTGGTCCAAGACTCGGGAGGAGTGCGCATCACGCCTTTCTTCCAGTCGCCGGGTTTTACTTCGTGCATGAAAATGACGGGCTGGTTGACATAAATAGGCTTGCCGTATTTCTGCGAGCCGTCGGGCTGCAGGCCTGCGATATTCCAGTTTGAGGGCACCCTGATGCGGTCCCATCCCTTGAGGTCGGCGGCCTTGTAGAAATCGACGGGACGTTGGTCGGGCGTGGGGGCCCAGTGGAAAGCCCATTCGCCGTCGAGACTCATCACGCGGGGAGAGAACTCGGGGAGCACCTTGGCAGCTGTAGCCTTGTCGTTGAAGGAATAATATACCGCACGGGGCATCATTTTGTTGTAGCCTAATTCGCCGGGCGACTGCCACTCGTTGCCCGAGGGAGCCGCGAGGTCGCCGTAGGCATAGCCCTGCATGGCACGACCGGGCCAGACGGAGCCTGACTGAAGGGGAGCCTCCGCATTAAGCATCAGCGGCGCAGCGAGAGCGACCGCAAACATCATAGCGCTTATCTTCTTCATGATTGATTTATGGATTTTTGTGTTGTGATAATCTGGTTACAAATTTAAGCGAAAAATTCCGTTCGGGCAAATGCCGCATGCTGTAATGGCGTGAGTTACGGCCATATTTTGCAAGCATCATGATTTTTGATTACCTTTGCAGTCGAAAACGATTAAAGCACCATTAAATTATATGATTACCCAGGAACAATTAAAAGAGACTTTAGAGCGCAAGCTGGCGCTGAGGAGGTATCTTTGACATCGACAGCAAGAAGATACAATTAGAAGAAGAAGAGCTGCACACGCATGTACCCGACTTCTGGGAGCACCAGGAGGAGGCACGCAGACAGATGCAGAAAATCAAGGACATAAAGAACTGGATCGACGGCTACCAGGAAGTGGAGGCCGCGGTCGACGAGGTGGAACTCGGATGGGACTTCGTGAAGGAAGGAGCCCTCGAAGAAGAGGAGCTCGACAAACTTTACGCCACAGCCATCGAAAAAATAGAGGCACTGGAGCTTAAGAATATGCTCCGCCGCGAGGAGGACAAGCTG
>CAYZFL010000095.1:0-9735 GCA_964477785.1 uncultured Bacteroides sp. | reverse complement strand
GGGCATGAAGTTCGGTTCGCGAGAGCAGGAGGTGAGCATGATTTCGCGCTCTCTCAAACAGCTTGCCAAGGAGTTGAACATACCCATCATCGCCCTGTCGCAGCTTAGCCGTCAGAGCGAGAACCGCGGCGACAACAAACGCCCCCAGCTCTCCGACCTCCGCGAGTCGGGCGCCATAGAGCAGGATGCCGATATAGTATGTTTCATCCACCGTCCGGAATATTATCTGAAGTCGGATGTTGATGCATCGGGCCGCGACATACGCGGATTGGCCGAGTTTATCATAGCCAAGCACCGTTCGGGTGCCACAAAGGACGTTGACCTGAGATTCGTGGCTAAGTTCGCGAGGTTTGAGAATTTCGACGATACCTACAACTACAGCATGCCTTCGAGGGCAAACGCCATGACGCCCGACACATTCACGGCTGCGCCAGTGGTCCCTGAGACAGCCGGTCAGCCAGGCACTGCGTCACCCGCCGGTGCCGACGACCCCATGAGCCGCACTTTTTCGGGAGGAACAGCCGACATATATTCCGCCGGTCCGGATCCGGATTTCTAAAGCATACGTCGAAGCAAGGCATTGGAATTTTTGCACATTAAGTTGCAATATGGGCAGTATCTGAGGGTATCGCCCATTTTTTTTGATTAATTTTTTAAATAATTCCCCAAATTCCGATTTCATATAAAATAATTCGCTAAATTTGCTTGTGGAATACCCGTGCGGCCCGCAAGAGCTCACGGTCGTCTACCTGACAAACATTTTAAATTAATCATATCACCATGGACACTCCAAACATCGAATGGTCAAAGCTGCCATTTGGCTATTATCCCACTGATTATAACGTAAGATGCGAATATCGCGACGGCAAATGGGGCGAAATCACCGTCTCACAGTCTGAAACAGTAGATATCCACATCGCCGCATCCTGCCTCCACTACGGTCAGGAAATTTTCGAAGGCCTCAAGGCATTCCGCGGCAAAGACGGTAAGATCCGCATCTTCCGCCTCGAAGAAAACGCAAAACGTATCGCCATGTCGGCCGAAGGTCTGATGATGGCTCCCATACCCGAAGATAAATTCCGCGAAATGTGCCTTAAGGTAGTGAAGCTCAACGAGCGTTTCGTACCCCCTTACGGCAGCGGCGCATCTCTTTATCTCCGTCCCCTCGAAATCGGTATTTCGCCCCAAATCGGTGTTAAACCATCGGCTGATTACCTCTTCATCATCATGGTAACTCCCGTAGGTCCTTACTTCAAGGAAGGTCTCAAAGGCACCAACATCGCCATCATGCGTGACTATGACCGCGTAGCTCCCAAGGGAACAGGCCGTTTCAAATGCGGCGGTAACTATGCCGCTTCTCTTAAGGCAGGCTGCATCGCCAAGGAAAAAGGCTTCTCTGCAGTGCTCTACCTCGACCCCAAGGAAAAGAAATATCTCGACGAATGTGGTCCGGCCAACTTCATGGCAGTTAAGGACGGCAAATATATCACTCCCGCTTCCGAGTCGATTCTCCAGTCGATCACCAACATGACCCTGCAGCAGCTCGCCAAGGACATGGGTATGGAAGTTGAGGCACGTCACATCGCAGTTGAGGAGCTCGCAGAGGTGAGCGAGGCCGCAGCAATCGGTACCGCAGCCGTTACATCGCCCATCCGCGAGATCGTCGACATCGACAAGGACATCCACTATGTGATTTCACCCGACGGAGAGCCCGGCCCCGTTACCCGCGCTCTTTATGAGAAACTCACCGCTATACGCAATGGTGAGGAGCCCGACGTTCACGGATGGAATACTATCGTAGACTAAATTAGCATCCATAAGTTTTTAAGTTTTGACCGGGAAAGGGCTTTTGTCTCTTTTCCGGTCTTTTACTGGAAAATAAGTTTATCATTGAAGGAAAATGAAAGTATATCAGCCGGTTATCGACAAATATTATCCACAAGGACGCAAGATAAGGGAAATATTGCTGAAACACAGCCGCTCGGTGTCCGACAAGGCACTTGAAATCAACCGCAGCAAACATCTCGGTCTCGATGAGGATGAGATAGAAAACGCAGCGATGCTGCATGACATAGGAGTGATATTGACCGACGCAGACGGCATCGATTGCTTCGGCAGTGAGCCATATCTGAGGCACGGCATACTCGGGGCCGGTATAATTCGCCGCGAAGGCCTTGACGAGAAATTCGCCCGCGTGGCTGAGAGACATACCGGCGCAGGAATTTCGGCGGAAGATATCGTTAAGTATAATCTCCCTTTGCCTCAGGGCGATTACATGCCTGAGACTCTGCTTGAGAAATTGGTGTGTTATGCCGACAAATTCTATTCCAAAAGCGGCGATATGAAAGAAAAAAGCCTCGACCGCGTGCGCCTTTCCATGAGTCGCCACTCGCCCGAGACCCTCGCCCGTTTCGAGGCCCTGCACAAACTCTTCGGCTGATAAGTGCCGACGGTCAAGGCCCTGAAAATATACTTTTATGGTATATGCCGCAACGGTTTACCAGAATTTTATACTGATGTCGAAGAATGCTAAAATATAAATTGCTGCTGAAATAATGCAGGCGGCTCCGGATACGGCTTTAAGCCATTCAAAATGCACATTGAATTTTTGACTGAGCCATGCCCATATTTCTAAAATAGCCGAGACTATTATGAACGCGAGGCACATCCATCGCCAGGAGCGGTCTATCCAGAAGTATGGCATATCATGAAAGCCGGTTGTGATTATAAAGCAGGCCACGGAGAATATAAGTGAAACTATAGGCAGCATTACCCATCCTTTACTGATTTTATCCTCCCTGTCTTCTCTTCTGATATATTGGGCGGCAAATGCCTGGCCTGAAACATTGCCTGATTTAGGCTGTGTAGTCGATTTTTTTGGTCCCGGTATTTCAGGAGGTCTTTCATTGTCATCATACAGAATCTTGCCGAGCTCCTTTAGCTGAGAGGCTTTCTGCCATTGTGGCATGCCGCTGTGCCATACAAGAGTGTCGCGTTTTATGCCCATATTGGCCAGCTCCTTTAATTCGTAAGGACCCTTTTTCTCATTGTTGACTACGATATAATATTTCATGGGAATCTGCTTGGATAGAATGGGTCGTGTTTCGGTCCTGCTTATTCCTGTGGGTAAAGGTTAAGCTTTGGCAGCTTCGCCGGGATTGATATGAACATCCATCTGGGGGAAGGGGAAGGAAATGCCGGCCTTAGGAAGCTGCTCGTAGATTTTTTCTGAGATGTCATAATAGACCGACCAGTAGTTTGACGTCCTGGTCCAGGCCCTTGCCTTGAGCACGACCGCGCTGTCGCCCAATTCATCAACCACAACTACCGGGGCCGGATTAATAGAAGAAAGCAACGACTGCAGCATCTCGTCGGCGGCGCGCTGGAGTTCTTCGCTCGACTTTTTATTCTTATGACGCCTTATCAGACGGGTGATGAAGCCGGGCTTTGACGTATGTTCCTTTATCTCGGTGCATACTTCCTTCATGACCGGAGTCTGCGGCTGACGTGCATATTCCTCGGCTATGCGTTCGCTCTCGTCCTCAAATTTGAAGATGATGTCGGGATTTGATTTGAAGATTTCCAGAATCGTGTCGCGAGCCGTGCGGATATCATCGCCGTAGCTTATGCCCACGGTCCAGTCGACGCGGCGGTATTCCTCACGCGACCAGTTGTTGATGGTGCCTGTCGAGAGGCCGCCGTTGGGAATGATTATAGCCTTGTTGTCGGGCGTGGAGATTATGGTGTGGAAAATCTGAATCTCCCTCACCGTGCCCATATAGCCCTGCGCTTCGATATAGTCGCCGACTTTATATGGCTTGAGCATAAGTATCATCACGCCGCCGGCAAAGTTCTGCAGTGTGCCGCTCAGCGCCATACCTATGGCGATACCTGCGGAGGCGAAGAGCGCCAGAAACGACGATGTCTCGATGCCCAATACGCCTATCACCGTGACTATAAGTATGAAATAAAGCACCATCTTTACAGTGCTGAGCACGAAGGTCGACAGTGATCTGTCGACGCCGCGCTTTATCATCAGTTCGGTCAGAAATTTGTAAAGTTTGCGGATGATATACCGGCCTATGTAGAATATGAGTATGGCGATGCCTAAGTTGATGGCAAACTTTACGAGCATCGACACCAGGCTGTTGAGAAAATCGTCGAAGGGCATATCCTTCATCATCGCAAGTTCTTCTTTCACCGACGGAACACTGTCGGGAAAAACTTGTGCGGCGGGCATTTCGGGAATTTGCAGGCTTATCATTTATGTGCTGAAGTTATGTTTTATGCTAAATTTTCAACTATGAATGTGACTTGCGAAAGTCATGAAGCTTGGCAGTGTGGAGATGTGATTAATCTGTCCAGCTTGATAAAATCACTTTTGCGAGGATCGAGGCCACATCATTAAACCATCTGAGGTTCCCGTAGTTTTTGTACCGAAATTCGTAGTCACCTTTCAGTATAAACGAAGAGAAGCCTGAATAATGATTTATAGGCATTGAACCCCAAAGCTTCGGAGTGCTGGCGCTATAGAGCAGGGCGTCGGCGAGAGCGTCCTTCAATGCCTTTGCTTTTTCAGTCACTTCAGGTTTGTATTCCACATTTTCTTCGGCGAGAAGGTCGATATAATGTCCGAAATCATAGAGGTAACAGTATGAATCGAGCATAAAACGCTGTGGTTGCGCTTCTGTGGGGAGTGTGCCCACAGCCAGCGATTTATAGAAATCCTTTGCGGCGGTAGCTAACGCATCGATTTTCGACATGTCATATACTGCCATGGTGCAAGTGCGGTCCATGCCCCCGAGACCGTCATAATAGTCGAAGGTGTTTTTTGCTGCGGCGGCAAGGTCGGGCTTCTTCGAGAAGAAATGCTTGATGTTTTTGTCATACGGCATGCCGTTGATAGGAAGCTCGGTGGGGGAGGCCACTATGACTGGAGCGCAGTCTCTCATCTCGTAAAGTACCTCGATCGAGCCCATGTAGCAGCAGTCGAAATAGATAAACGAGAATGTGATAGGCGCGTGCTTAATGGTTGATGCAAGCATGGAAACATTCATCTTCGAGCCTCTGTCATCGCCGAAAGAATAATAGTTTTCATAACCGGGCACATCGTCCTTGATACCATCCTCGAGCCATCCGCTTCCGTGGCTCCAGAGCACCAGTCCATAATCCTCGGCGGGGGCCAGCGACTTCACATCAGCCATTACCTCGAGCATGCGTTTGCTGCTTACCGAGAGGTCGGTGGCGGTATATGTCTTGAGAGTTTTCTCGCCTTTGGAAGTGATTTCGAGAAGCTCTATATCGCCGTTGCCGCTGGGTGAGTGGTAGACTAAAAGACGTCCGTCACGGTTGTCGCCTTTGCTCACTGCGGCTACCATTTCGGCGAGGTCGCGGGAGTCATAACCACCTGCACCGAGGGAGTTGTTGGCCACCATATATACCAGCACGGTGCGGCTTGCCGGTTTATCGGGACCGGGTGTGGGATCATCATCGCCGCATGATACGGCGATGAGCGTGGTGGCGGCGACGCACATCATGGCAACGGCTTTGATAGCGGATTTGCCATGATTTCTTATGAGTGAATTTATCTTTGAAAAGATAAAATTAAGATTACTATGGATATTCATATTGAAGAAAATTGTGATAAAATGAGGATGAGATGATCGGTTAATAATTTACAAAGTTACAAATTCAGCCTCTAACACGCAACAGCACATTGAAAATCAGATACAAATCAACGCAAGAAAACATATAAAAATTGTGAATCGCAAGTCGGATAGTGCGTAAACCGCAAGCTCCAGCTAATCTCAGTTTAACCAAATGACCGAAACGTCACGGAGAAGTAAGCCGTGGTGCTATATTTACCTGTCCCAATGGTATTTGGGTTTCCCTCGTCTGTTTCTCATCGCACTCAGTACCACGATTGCGAGCAATATGAATATTATAATTCCCATATTGGCCTTAATGTGAAGGCTTGAGGTTGAGTCCGGCCCGCTCGTGCAGGCGGAACATCAGATTTAGAATATGCACGGCTGTGCCGGCACCTCCCTTTATCCTGTTGTCAAGCACAACATAGATCTCGGCTTTGCCGTCGTGCTCGCTTACCGAGGCGAAGCACTTGTTGGTGTTGAATACAAACTCTACCGCCGGCTGATGGTCAAGACGGTACACGAAGTTGTGGTCATCGAAATATTGATCGAAGATTTCACGGAGCTGTTCTGCCTCGAGGCATGTGCCGAATTTTACCAGCACTTTCAGTCCGCCGGGCAGATTTTCCTCGCCCTTCTCAAAGCTAACCTCCTGGCTGAAACTCGACTGCAGCGATTTTACATTATCCTTAATGTTCCGGATTATGGTTTCCGGATTTTCGATATTGTCAAGATTGCTGACATTCACCACGATAGGCGAATTGAGCAGCAGATTCTTGGCAAAAGGAGCCAGAGCTATGGAAACAGCCGTCTCGACAGGGTGGGGTACCAATGCTTTTGTGGCACCTCGTACCAGAGGCTTGCGGAATACCTCGCACACGCCTCTCACCACATCGTCACCGGTGGCAACTTTGCCTGTGAAATCGATAATCATAGGCATCTCGTCATCCTTAAGGGCTTCGAGGGCCTTGACGGCTACATCGGGCCTTGCGCAGACAAAGAGCACCTTGTCGCCTTCGGCAGAAGCCTCGCATGTGGTCAGGGTGATGTCACCCGTAAGGTCGCGGAAGAAGTGGTCGATTCGTTTGCCGGGTCCCACGCCAAGGTCGACATGGGTAATTATGGCGTCGGGATGATTCACGAGTATGCGCATGAGCTCGCGCGAATAGCGTGTGGTGTCGCCTATGACGGATACTTTAAGCATTTCTTGGCTTTGGTTTTAGAGGAATATGAGAGTTTGGGAGAGATTTATTAAGATAGCTTATTTACCTGTTGCCGATTGTCGGGCAGAGTTTGGCGAGAATTTTGTCTGTAGCCCCGAGGTGCGACTTTATGTACTCCGAGGCCTTCAGTCCGCTCTCTTTTAAGAAACAGCTGTCGGAAACAAGACGTTCAAACACATTGTCGAAATCCTGCTCTCCGGCTACTGAAAAAGCGCCGCCGCAGGCTATGAGGTCGACGGCCTCCTTGAACTTGTGGTATTTCGGGCCGAATATAACCGGTCTTCCATATACTGCCGCTTCGTTGATATTGTGGATGCCCACGCCGAATCCGCCGCCCACATAGCTTATGTCGCCGTAGCGGTAGATTCTGCTGAGAAGGCCGAAACAGTCGATTATCACATACTTGGCTCCGGTCATAAGCTCTTCGGCTTCAAGCGCTTTGTCCTTTTCGTAAAGTGCCGTAAATTTAGAGTAGAGGACGGCCTTGTCTTCGCCCAGTCGACTCAGAAGGAGCGCCAATCGCTTTTCGTCAAACTCATGCGGCGCAATCACGGCCTTTATGTTCTCATGTCTGTGTAGCCTGGGTATGTATATATCCTCGTCGGGCTGCCAGCTGCTGCCTACCACAATGGTATGTTCGGCACCTTTGACAAAGGCTTCCATGCCGGGCACGGGGGCGCCCTTGAGCATGATGTCGTTCACGCGGTCAAAGCGTGTGTCACCGGCAATCTCCACATTATTCACGCCTATGCCTTCAAGCAACTTAAGCGATGCCTCGTCCTGCACGAAAAGCCGGTCGAAACATCTCAGCATCTTGCGGAACATGCCGCCTCCGGCCTTCCTGAAGAATCTCTGCTTGGGACGGAATATTGCCGAAATAAGAAAAATATTCGAACCACGCTTCCTGAGCTGCTGAAGATAATTGCCCCAGAACTCGTATTTTACGAAAACCGCCACATGGGGACTCGCGGCATCGAGAAATTCCCTCACGTTCTGAGGTGTGTCGAAGGGCAGGTAAGTCACCATGTCCACGAGGCCATAGTTCTTCCTCACTTCATAACCCGAAGGCGAGAAAAACGAAAGGAGAATCTTCAGCTTCGGATATTTTGCCCTGAGCTTTTCAATCAGAGGCCTTGCCTGCTCGAATTCTCCTAACGACGCCACATGAAACCAGATGTCGAAACCTCCCTCGGGAGCATTATTTATAAGGTGGTCGAGGGTTGTTTTCTGACCACGCAGCATTGTGGCGACTTTGCGTGATCGCAAGGCCGCAAGACGCGCCGCCAGGCGGTAAGCCCGGATGCCGGTGTTGTATAAGGGATTCATCAGTCTTTCAGATGGCTGAATTTCAGATGTGTTTTCCTATGGGTTGCCATTGACATGCACTTTGCGTCATTGAGCGTCATCGATGCGAATTGTGTCGATGGCGCGTAGCAGTCGGCGCTCTGTTTCCTCACGGCCTATAAGCTCCGTGATGTCAAACATGTGGGGACCTTTGCACTCGCCCACAACGGCCAGACGGAAAGCGTTCATCACATTACCTAAATGGTAGCCGTTTGCTGCGATCCATTCAAGCACGGGAGGTTCGGCTGCCTTCGACGAGTAGTCGGGTAGTTCGCGTAGCAGCTTCACCAGGTCGCGGAGTATCTGAGGCATCTCCGCGCTCCATCTTTTCTTCACTGCCTTAGCATCATAGCTTTCGGGAGCTACAAAGAAGAACTTGGCATTGTCCCAGAGTTCGCTTATGAAGTTTGCACGGCCCTTGACGAGGCCTGCGACGGCTGCGAAATATGCGTCGTCCCATTTCGATGTGTCGACCCCGTGTTTTTCGGTGAGTTTCCTGAGATCTTTGCCCAATTCCTCGTCAGTTGTGGCCTGAATATACTGGTGGTTAAACCATTTTGCTTTTTCAAATGCGAATTTGGCACCCGATTTCGAGCAGTGCTCAAACGAGAATTTCGATATCAGCTCGTCCATCGACATTATCTCCGAGTCATCGCCGGGGTTCCAACCCAAAAGGGCTAGGAAGTTGACCACGGCCTGAGGCAGATAGCCGTTTTCACGATAGCCTGCCGAAATGGCGCCGCTGGCGGGGTCGTGCCATTCCAGCGGGAACACGGGGAAGCCGAGGCGGTCGCCGTCGCGCTTGCTCAACTTGCCTTTGCCGTCGGGTTTGAGCAGAAGGGGCAGATGCACGAATTCAGGCATCGTGTCTTTCCATCCGAAGGCCTCGTAAAGCAGCACATGCAACGGCGACGAGGGAAGCCATTCCTCACCGCGTATCACGTGGCTCACCTTCATCAGGTGGTCGTCTACGATGTTGGCGAGATGATATGTGGGAAGATCGTCGGCGCTCTTATAGAGCACTTTGTCGTCCAGTATGTCGCTCTTTATTGTCACTTTGCCTCGCACAAGGTCGTTGACCTCCACGTCGCGGCCCGGCTCGATAAGAAACCTCACAACATACTGGGCACCCGAGTCAATAAGTCTTTTCACCTCCTCTTCGGGCAAGGTGAGCGAGTTGCGCATCTTCATGCGGGTCGAGGCGTCATATTGGAAATTGGCATGCTCTTTTCTTGCCTCTTCGAGCTCTTCGGGAGTGTCGAATGCTATATAGGCTTTGCCGTTGTCGAGAAGCTGGCGCACATACTTGCGATAGATGTCGCGTCGTTCGCTCTGCTTGTAAGGACCGTATTCACCACCTTCGCGCACCCCTTCGTCAATGCTTATGCCGAGCCATGCCAGGGCTTCGTTGATATAATCTTCGGCGCCCGGCACGAAGCGGCGTGAGTCGGTGTCCTCGATGCGGAGTATCATCTTGCCCCCGTTGCGGCGGGCGAATAGGTAATTATATAATGCGGTAC
>CAYZFL010000094.1:0-9784 GCA_964477785.1 uncultured Bacteroides sp. | reverse complement strand
CGGGCAGACGCGGCTCGCCCAGCAGCAGATCCAGGGCCAGGGCCGCGGGCGCAAGCCACCAGGCATCCCATACGGACCAGGGCAGGACGAGCCAGTGGGGCGCGGCCCCCAGTGCCGCAAGGCCGTTCATGGCCGCGTGTCCCCCGGCCCGATGCATCCGCTGGACGTGAGGGCCGCCTTACCCCATTTGGCGAGCTGCTGTGCCTGATGCCACATCGAAGCGTTGTGACGGTTTTCATAATACGACTTTGACGGATCGATTTCCATTGTGCTGTAGTCTTTCCACTTGTCGGGATAGCCTATCTTCACGGTAATGGCATTGAGTTTCTTGATGGCCTGAAGCTTGGTGTCGTCGCTCATCCACTCAAGGTTTATGATATGTTTGCCGAGGGCATTGCGCAAGTTCTCGACGAGACCTATCATATATTCTTTTGAAGATGCAGGGAAGTATTTCTCAACATAGAGCTCGCCGATAGCCTCGCCGAGAAGGCCTTCGGTAGCGCCGAGGGCGCGTTTCCATCTAGGCTGCTGCCGCTCAACTCCGCTCATAACCTTTTCGAACTCAAACGCTGTGTCGACAAACTTGTCGCTCAGCGAGTTGGTGGCGCCGTTTACGATCTGCCAGAGGTAGAGGTCCTTTTTCTCGCGGTCGGTGAGCGATGCCATAAGCTTGTTTGACTGATCGAGCGAACGAAGTTCGGTGACTATTATCTGCTCGGGAGCGGCGATACCCATGGTAGCGGGGAAAATCTTGTCCCAGTTGAAATTGGGATAAGCCTCTTTTACCTGAGCGAGTGTGCGGGGATTGTAAAGTTTCTGTATATCTCTGCTCTCTTCTTTGGTAAGAGCGCTTTCGGCCATGGCGGTCTCGATTTTCATCACGTTTTTCATCACGCGCTGAGCGTCTTTCCTGCTGTAGCCCGCATTCATCATCTGATTGACGATAAGTTTCTTATAAGCCTCACGCACTTCTTTGCTGCGTTTGTCGTCCTTCAGATAGTAGTCGCGGTCGCCGAGGGTCATCGAACCGTTACCGGCATACATGGCATATTCGGTGGAATTCACCATATTTTCCTGCATGCCCACAGAGATGAGCGGCGCGCCGTATTCTTTCTGTATCCAGAAGAAGAGGTCTTCCATCTCGCCGGGTTTTGCTTTCTCGATTTTCTGGAGAAGAGGCTTGATGGGTGCGGCGCCCTCCGCATCGCGACGGGTCGAGTCCATGGCAAGTTCATAAAGGTTCGAAACCTTATATGCCACTGTGCCGGGCTGGGGATTCGAGGCTTTCAGACCCGCGACTATCGCTTTGATACGGTTGTTGCTCGAATCTGTGAGGATGTTGAACTGGCCGTAACGCGAGTATTCCGGAGTGAGAGGATGATTTTTCATCCAGCCTGTGTTTGCATAACGATAAAAATCGGCACCGGGAGCAATCGCATTGTCAATCGAAGACTTGTCGAAGCTCTTGAGGTGCTCCTTAGCGGGCTGTTGGGCTCCGGCCATCATGGCCACTGCCCCTATGGCTGTGCCAAGCATGATTTTTTTAGTTAAATTCATAGTAATATCTTTATTTAGTTTGCTTTCAGGGTATAATTTTATGGCCGTTTCTTTTTGTGATGAAGGCCGACAGCTTTTGCCTGCAAAGTTACGGCTTTTTTATATGATTTTCAAATCTGACTTAGTCAGTCCGAAAAATTCACAAATAAAACGGAATTTTAAATCCTCAGTACCCTTAAAAGTCACTCGTTTTTCAGTCTATCTTCACATCGACCGATGCCGTAAACAGTCTCATTGGGTCAAAAAACAGGCGGCAACTCTCGGCCATTGTGGCTGCGTTGCGCTTTAGTTTCCCCTGGAAACGGCGCTTGCCGTTGACATTGATTGTCACCGGTTTTGAAAGGTCGACCAGCTCGTCGCTGAGATATATTCTCAGACTGCCTTTCGTGGCCGGAGTCTTCGTCTTGCTTACTCCAACTTTAAGCTCGCCGGTGGGCGGTGTGGCGGGTTCGCAAGTAGTGAGTGTGACTATATCGGCCCTGATATTTACCGTGTTGCCGTCGATTTTCATTTCAAAAGCCTCACGGCGCATGGGGTCGCTGCGGTCGTCGGCAGGCTCCATGATGCGAAGATTATAAAAAGCGTCACGGTATCTTCTCGGCTCTTTGTTGATATCTCCCATCCCATAGTTTTCCCAATAGAAATATTTGGGCGTTGCGTTGCGCTTATATTTTATAAGCCAGGGAGTTGCGACATAATAGTCACAGCCGTGGCCCATGTTTGGCTGGAGGTCGACCTTATGTGCGTAATAGCCCGGATGAGCGACTGCAAGTGAATCGAGAATCTTACCAACCTTTTCTGTCAGTATGGTGCGTCCCCAGTAAACGTCTTTCTCACCGGTCTGAAGGCAGAACGCCGTGTTGGCGAGATTTTCGGGAGGGCAGTTGAAAAGCAGTTCGCCGCCGGCAATTGGGCCGGCTCCGGCAAGATAATCTGCGTAAAACGATGCGAGGCGCTGACTGCCGTATGCGCCCTCCGATATACCGGCAAAATATACCTTCTCGGGATTGATTACCCCTGATGTCAGGGCCTGGCGCAGAAGCTGTTCCCATTTCCGCTGTTTCGAAGGCTGGAACCATCGTGTACCGGTGCCACCCTGAGGGCTTTTGGGAAGGAAATAAACAGAAGGTCCGTCAAGGAATGCCTGTGAATGGCCGAGGCAGGCACGCCATTCCTGCATTGCGTCGTCGCCCGAACCGTGAAGAAATATTATCAGCGGATAACCATCTGCGGGTTTCTGACCTTTTGTGCCGTAAAACACATACATGTCTCCCTCCGGCACCTTCCAGATGGTATCTGGTTTTGCCACCTCGTTCCATGAAGCCACATTGCTGTGGTCGGTGAGTGGCGGAAGCAACTCCGTTTCGGACGATGCCACATAATCCTTCCAGGCGTTCCAGACATATTTCCTGGCTTCTTCAATATCTGATAACTCGACTTTCGACTTCCTTGCAGAAGGGAGCTTTACATTGTCCTTGCCTCCGAAATACTCAAGCAGAGCCTTGTGATTAAGGCCGTAAGCTTTATCCTGATTTTTTGTTACTGCGGCTTTTGTAACTGATACTGAAACGGTTTCCGCTTTCATAGTTAAACAGCTCCCTGCTGATACAATGAGACTTAGTGCTAATATTCGTGTAGATATTTTCATGAAGATTTTTCGTTATTTAACGTAGCAACAATCATTTTATTGCATTATTTATGGGTATAATTATTACGATGTCATGCCGTGAATCATAATTCAAGCGGCCTCTTCGCAGTAGAAGGGGCCGCTTTGCTTAACCTCCGAGGTATCAGAGGTTTAAGAATATCATAGTGCTCAGAGCTCACAAAGAACTCTGAACACTATGTTCTATATCATCTTACCGGTGTGATTTTCTCGGACCTGGATGTGCCGTCGGTGAAATGTTTCACAACGACGGTCACGCCGTCGGTGAGGGGAGCTTCGAGACGGCGCCCTTCGAGGTCGAAGTATTCAACTGAGGTTATATCGCCGTCGGCATCAATATCGCTGATGCCTGAAGAGGCCACGATATGGAACTTATAGCTCTTGGCGAGGTCGCCGCATTTTGCGGTGAGGGTGAAGTCCAGATTCTTGGCATCCTTTACTGCAAATACATTGTCGGAAACAGTGCCGGCCTTGTCATTGTCGTTCTCCCAGCTGAGACCCGGAGCCACTGCGATTGCAAAGTCTTTGGAAACCGACTGCTCGGTGTCACCTTCGGAGAGAACGTAGGTTGCGGTTGCCCAGCGGGCTTCGGCCACTGTCTCAAGCTTTGAGGGCACGGGGAAGCTTGCGGCAGGCTGAATATAAAGGCCATCGCCGAACTTGGCTTTCAGGAGCTCTGCCTTGGTCTTGCCTATGACACCCACCGCCTTATCGGTTGCGAGTTCGGGATTCACATCGCTCAGATAGTAGTTGTTCTCACCATGTTTAATCTTCTGTGAGAAGATGTTACCCACGGTTTCAACACCTTCGGGCACTGTGATTTTGCCTGCGTTGTAGCAGTTTGAAATCAGCAGCTGGTCATCACCTCCGGTGAAAGTGGTGCCTGCGATACCTGCAACCATCTTGTCGCCCTTGACGGTACCGAAGTTGGCGCAGTTGTTGACGCGACCGTATCCATAACCCTCGATACCTCCGGCCACGCCGTATTTGGTAGCGGCTACCGTGGCGGTGGCTTCGACATCGCCATAGTTGAGGCAATCGTTTATCACGGAAATCGTTCCGGTATAACCTGCGATACCTCCTACGGCATATTCGCCGCCGGTTACCTTGCCGAGGTTGACGCTTGCGCTGATGAGACTGCCGTTGGAGTCGCCCACGATACCGCCTACGAACAGACCGCCGGAAGTTACAGAACCGTAGTTTATGCACTCGGAGATGTATGAGCCTTTCTTGTCACCACCTGCGATTCCGCCCAGACCTTTCTGCTTGGCGCCGTTGCAGGATATCGCGCCGTAGTTGCGGCAGCGGGTGATATAAGAATAGTAATTGTCGTCCGAGGTAATCACTCCTGCGATACCGCCCGCATAAGTGGTGGATGAGCTTGCATAAGAGGAGCTTATCGCGCCATAGTTCACACAGTCTTCGATGTGGTTGCCATAGGTGGGAGCACCGGCGATACCGCCTATATTTGACTTGGTGCCTGTGATGTCCACATGATTCTCGCAATTGCGTATGTAAGCACCGTCGACAGCATAGTTACCTTTGGAAGCGAGGGCTGTACCGTATACGCCGCCGATGTAACCGGCGCCGTTTGTGATCTCACCCTTGTTGATGAATCCGTCGATGAGCACGTCTTTCTCTATGCATCCAGCGAAGCCGCCGAGATAGGAAGCCGCTGCCGCCGGAATGATGGTACCGTTGTTGAAGCAGGCGGTTGCAGTGCCGCGGAACTGGCCTGCGAGACCTCCGGCATAACCGGCCGATGCACCGATAATCATACCTTCGTTGCCGCACTTGTCGAGGTCGGCATAAACCACGCCTCCGATACCGCCGATGAATTTCTGTGAATTGGTCTTAACCTCTGCCTCGTTGACGAGGTTGGAGCCTGATGCGCCGGGCATGAAGGCACCGGCAAAACCGCCTGCATAGCCACGGTCACAGAGCACTGTCGACTCTTTGTTGGTGCAGTTTTCGATATGACCCGAAGTCTGACCGGCTACGATGCCGCCGTAGTTGTAAGCTTTGACGGCACATTTCACGAAGTTGAGGTTCTTGACAATCGAACCCGGGCCCATAATGCCGAAGAAACCGATGTTGACATTGCCGCTCTTGGTGTCGCCTACGGCAAGGTTGGAAACCGTCTTTCCGTTGCCGTCGAAATTGCCGCAGAAGCTATTGGCGATCGAGACACCTACGGGCTGGAATGCGATGTCCTTGTAGTCGAGGTCGGCGATGAGCTTAAACCAGTTGTCGCGGTATCTGCGGCCCTTTTCGTTAACAGCCGACGCGAGTTTCTTCACATCGTCGGTAGTGGCGAGGATGAAGGGATCTTTCTCGGTGCCCTTGCCGCTGAAAATCGAGGCGTAAGCTGCGAGAGGAAGCACTTTAACATAGTTGCCGGAGCTGAGCACGAGGGTATCGGCTGCGGTTTCGGCCTCGCCGAGAGCAAGTGAGAGTTTGCCGGCCTCATATTTAAAGGCCTTACCATCTTTAAGGATTGCCTTCATGCCCTGAGGTATTGAAACGCCAGCTTCGGTTGCAAAGTTGTAGAGGTTTTCTGCATCGGCTGTGAGCACGATGGTCTGAGAAGCCTCGGCCACGCTCTTGTCGGAAGCGAGGGCCGCGATCACGGGATATTTGCCTTTCTCAAAGGTGAAGGGAGAGTCTTTGAGATATTCGGGAGCTTTGCCTGAAGTGAGCTCGGCGGTGGAGAAGGGCTTCATCGAAGGCTGGTCGTTGAAGTCGGCGGCTCCAACGCCGGTAAGCTTGTAGTCATAGCCGTTGCCTTCTACCTTTGCGGTGCTGGCCAGGTGACCGACTACAGCGCCAACATATTTGGCGTCGTCCTGAAGCGAGGTCACATGCCCGTATGATAAGTTGCCATAAAGATTGCCGCCAGAGAGGTCGCTGGCGAGCATTCCGCTCTCGCCGCAGATGGCGCCAACATAGTCATAACCGGTTACGTTGCCGGCATTGATGCTGTTTGATACGGTGCCAAGGTTGTCGGCCACGATACCGCCCGTATAGCGCGGTTTAGCGGTCTTGACGATAGCATCGTCTTTCTCTGTAGACACGGCTCCGGTGTTGATACATCCGTCGACAGTGCCGAAGTTATGCGAGGTGATACCTCCGGCATAGCCGTCGTAAGAGACGATTTTACCGTTGTTGACACATGCGCTGATATTTGTGCGGCTTTCTGTGTAACCCACGATACCTGCGGCATACATACCATAGGAAAGCACGTCGGCGTTGTTGACGCAGTTCTCTACCTTACCGGTGGTGTAGCCTGCGAGGGGAGCAGAAGCGCGGTAGAAGGTAAACTTGCAGCTGCTGTCGATCATGAGGTTTTTGATTATCGAGCTCTCGGCGAGCACGCCGAAGAAACCGGCATAGTCTGTCGACGCGTCTTTGTCGACCTTGGTCACGCCGTCTTCCTGAGTAAATTTAACGGTGTTGAGCGAGAAGTTTTTGATCGAGTGGCCCGCGCCATCGAATGTACCGGCAAAGTATTTGCTGCCCGAGCCGTCGGCGCCAATGCCTTTGAAGCTTGTGTTACCGGCGAAGTCAAGGTCGGCCATGAGCTTGAAGCAGTCGCCGCGGTGCGACTGGTTGTAGACGTTGACAGCCGAAGCGAGGGTCTCGAGGTCGGCCACGTTTTTGATGAGATATGGATTTTCGGGAGTGCCTTCGCCATCGAATACCTTTGGAATCACACGCAGGGTGTAGATTTTCACGAGGTCGTCGCCAAGACAGGCTGCGATTGTCTCATAGCCGTATTTGTTCTTGAGGCTTACGTTTGCGCCGGAAACGCTCATCGAAGCGCAGTCATCGATGTAAGAACCGTTGTTCACAAACTGCCACTTCACGTTGTTGGCGGTGGAGACGGCAAAGGGTTTGTGAATCTTGCGAATGTTGTCGCCGTCGGCGAGCGTCATGTAGGCCGATGCGAGTATGGCTTCGGGAGTTTCAGCGAATGCTTTCAGGCGCGGATACATGCCTTTGGTGAAGAGCCAGATTTCGGGATCGAGACCTTCGAGAGCCTCACCCGAAGTGAGTTGGGCCGTCGTGCGGGGATTTTCAGATGCGAATTCAACGCCGGTGGTCTGGATGTCGTAATATGAATTCTTGACCTCCATTCCGGTCTTGTTGAAGTGACCTCCGTAGAGTGCGCAGTTGGAATTGTCAGATACCGACTGCACCATGCCCGAGTTGTAGCAGGAGTAAAGGCCGTGTGTCACGCCGCTCATACCGCCCACATAACCGATTATGCCGCCGGCGAAGTTGGTATTGGGAGCCGATACCGCACCTGCGTTGTAGCAGTTGGAGACTGAGCCTACCGAGAGATATCCGAGCACGCCGCCGGCGCATGGGCTCGAACCGCTTGTGCCTTTGCCGCATGGAGTCATCACCCGCGCCACGTTGAAGCAACGCTCTACTCTTGCGTTGTATGCGCCGCCTACCACGCCGCCTATCTGCTCGGTGGCGTTCGGGTCGTAGATTACACCCGAGGCATAGCAGTCGGAGATTGTGATGATGTTGCTTGAGTTTTTGCCTTTGATTATACCCACGACACCACCTGCGTCATGCGATCCGTAGGGGTCGGTGATATCGTATGTGAGCTGCATCTGCACGTTGGCATGGCAGTTTGTCACGGGAGCACCCGCATATCCAGCGACACCGCCGCAGTCCTTTCCGCCTATAATCACGCCGTCGAAAGAGCAGTTTTTAATCTCGGCTTCGGCATAACCTGCTATACCGCCCACCTCATAACTCTTGGCTTCTATCCGGCCTGTGGCGTGGCAATTCTCGATCTTGCCTTTTGAGTAGGCCACGAGACCGCCTGCGTTCTTGCCCGAAGTCTTCACTCTGACGTTTGTGAGATTTATATTTTTAAGCTGCGACTTTGTGCCGGTAAGACCGAAAAGCCCGGAGTATTTCGAACCGTTGAAGTTGCCGTTGATATTCTTTATGGTCTTGGAGTCACCGTCAAACACTGCGTCGAACACGGTTTCATTGGTGCCACCAATGGTGTAAACTACTTTCTCAGAAGAGAAATCAACGTCGTTGGCAAGCTTGAAATATTTGCCGGAGAAGGTTTCGCCTTCGGCAGATTTGAGTGCAATCCATTTGAAGTCGGCGGGAGTTTTCACCATATAGGGCGAAGCCTCAGTACCTTCACCGGTGAGGGTCGACTCGCCGGCCTCGGGATATTTAGGCCTCCAACCCGTGGTTACCGAAGTCGTCTCACCGGTTGCGACAGCTATCGAAGTGCTCTTGAGACAGTACGCGCCCCATGAGCTGATGCTGAAGCCGGTTTCGGTCTCGGCAACTTTGATGGGATTGTTTTTGTCAATCGCGCCTTTGGTGTTTGCCGCATAAATCTGGAATTCGCCGAATATCCCCTGCTCCATCACAAACTGTGGTGTGATTTCGCCTTTGCCTTTGCCGGTGAGGTTTACCACATAACCTCGGCCGGTATTGAGCATATTGCCTATGGTAAAGGTGTTTTCGGCTTCCTGATAAAGCACTACATCAAAAGTAAGAGTCTCCGGTTCTGCCACGTCCTTCGTGGAGAAGGGAGTGTAGCTCAGCGAAGCGTTGGGTTTGAGGAGCACATTTGAATAAAAGGCGTAGAATGTGCCCCCTTTATGGGCGCCTTCCATCACGAAGCAGCCCCAAGGCGACATCGATACCGTACCGTCCCCGTTGAGGCTGAATACGATAGGCCTTGTCGTGTTCATCACTGGTATGCCGTTGACCATGTCGATGGCATTAATCGACGAGCGGCCGTAATTGTCGTTCATAAAAAGGAACTGCGGGTCGAGCTCCAATGTGCCGTTTGAGGCGTTCCATCTGAGCGCCAGTGCGTTATCCACCCCTAAGATGTTGTTGATCTTTAAGGTGCCGTTGTCTTCATAAATCCTGAATTTCAGGTTTATGTCTGTTTCTGTGTCGTAGAAACTCTTCGAGGCCGTCATCCAGTTGCCCACAAAATCAGTTGCGGCAGCCGCTTTGCGCGGTGCCCGTCTGATGTTGTTGCGCGCTTGAACGGCGCTGACAGACTGAGGCGAAGCTTTCACGTCGCCTGTTACTAAACTCGCTGTGCGGACCGAAAGCTTTTCGAGCTTCGGTGTCGGCGGAGTGGCTCCCGATGCAAGCAAAGGAGCTCCGCCCAGCAGTAACCCTGTAAATAACAAGGTCCCGCAGGAGATTTTAATTAAATGTTTAAACATAGTGGAAATGAATTGATTGGATATATAATAGACCGGAAACAGAGAAGTTTCCGGAGACAGTGTCACAATGCAAGATTGAGACTCACAAATTTATATAAAAAATAAATAAACCACAAAAAAGATTTCAATTTGTTGAAAATTGCGAATACAAAGCGGCAAAGATGGAGTCAGTAGCGGGAATGTGTGAGTGGGCTCGGGATTGCCTGGAAAATTTGAGGCTTTTATTTGTAACAAAATGTCAAAGTGCTCCTTGCTGCGATTCGGTTTTGGACGCGCGGGGCAGCTGCCGCTTAGACAAGTGGCTTGCCACTTGGTAATGCGTAATGCG
>CAYZFL010000093.1:667-9825 GCA_964477785.1 uncultured Bacteroides sp. | reverse complement strand
AATCGGCCCTATTTTTTTTATTGCTTACTATAGTTTAGCGGACAGTAATAAATTTTTATACGTCTGTTAAACTGCAAATAAGCCGGGGTTGTTAATTTTGCGTATGGAATCCGCAAATTCACTGATTACGGATTCGACTCTTATAAACTGCACAGAACACTTAATCCCCTATCCTTTCAAGGATACATATTCCCTTTCTAAATATGGATGTAAAAGATATAAAATCGCCGCAGGACATCAAGGGCCTGTCGCTCACCGAGCTCGAAGACGTAGCCGGTCAGCTGAGAAAATATCTGCTTGTAAAACTCGGTGCCCACGGCGGGCATGTTGGGCCGAACCTCGGCGTCGTCGAGGCAACACTCGCCCTGCACTATGTGTTTGACGCGCCAACGGACAAAATCGTGTTTGACGTGTCGCACCAGAGCTACGTGCACAAAATGCTCACAGGCCGCATCGACGCCTTCATCGACCCGGCGAAATATGACGATGTGTCGGGCTACACCTCTCCTGTCGAGAGTCCCGAATACGACCTCTTTGAAGTAGGCCACACCTCCACAGCCATGAGCCTTGCTTCGGGGCTGCAAAAAGCACGTGATCTCAGGGACGAGGACTACAGCGTGGTGGCTTTCATAGGCGACGGATCGCTCAGCGGCGGCGAGGCTTTCGAAGGCTTCGACTATGTGGGCGAAACTGATACCAATTTCGTGGCCATCGTAAACGACAATCAGATGAGTATCGCCGAAGATCACGGAGGTCTTTACAAAGCGCTCAAAAAACTGCGAGACACCGATGGCCAGACGTCCGACAATATCTTCAAGGCCATAGGCTTCGAGTATATCTATGTGAACTATGGCAACGATCTGAAGAGCCTTATCGAGGCCTTCCGCAGCGCCAAAGACAGCAAACGGCCCATCGTGGTGCATATCAACACTATGAAAGGTCTGGGCCTTCCCTGCGCCGAGGCCCATAAGGAACAGTTCCACTGGACCTTCCCCTTCGACCTCAAGACCGGCGCTCCTCTGCGTGTAAACGAAAGCGAGGCCTATAACGACATATTCGCCCGCTATATGCTCGAACGCATGCATGGCGACAGAATGGTGACTGCCATCACGGCCGCCACTCCCGGCGTGCTCGGATTCAATCCCGAGCGCAGAGCCGTCGCCGGCGAACAGTTCATTGACGTGGGCATCGCCGAGGAACAGGCCACAGCCATGGCTTCGGGTCTTGCCAAGGCAGGCGCGAGACCAGTTTTCGGTGTGGCAAGCACATTTGTGGAGCGTGCTTACGACCAACTTTTGCAGGATGTGAGCATCAACCGCAATCCCGCAGTTTTCGTAGTGTTCGCTACCGGCGTTTACGGCATTCCGGATGTGACGCACCTCGGCATCTGGGACATTCCCATGTTCTCGTCTATACCCGAACTTCCCTACCTTGCTCCCGTATGCAAGGAGGAATATCTGGCGATGCTTAAATGGGCCATCGACCAGCACGAGACACCGGTTGCCATCCGCACTCCGGGAGGACCCGTCGTTTCAATGCCCGGCGACTATAAGGCGGATTACAGCAATGTGGGCTTCAAAGTGGTGCAGCAGGGCAATGACGTGGCACTCATAGGCGTCGGTCCTATGTTCCAGACTATGCTCAAAGCCGCTGACATACTCAAGGATAAAGGCATAGACGCCACTGTGATAAATCCACGAATCGTGAGCCGGGTGGATGCAGCATGTCTTGACTCGCTGAAAGACTATCGGCTGATTATCACAGCCGAGGATTCGTCGGTGGAAGGTGGATTCGGCCAAAAGGTCGCCGCCTATATGTCGCAGTACCGCGTGCCTGTAAGGGTATTGGGTCTGCCTCAGAAATTCATCGACCGCTACAATGCCGCCGATTTGCTCCGCGAAAACTCGCTCACCCCGGAGCAAATCGCTGAAATTTCCGTAGCAACAGACTAATAAGACTGAATACATATAGCAAAACGGAGATCGTATAACTTGGTACGACCTCCGTTTTGATTGTTTTATACTTTCTCAATTTTTCTTTCTGGTCGCAAAATAGATGCAGAGAATGGTACACGTCCACAAAAGCGCATATAGGATAATCTGGTTTGTCGGTGAATATGAGCCTTCGTAATTAGCCAGAATATCAAAAACATAAGCACTGTCGACAAGAGCACAACCGCCTAAAATAATAGCAAAAATCGCCAATAGCGCTTTTCCGGTATTCAGTGATAGTATCTTTTTCCTGAAAACGAAAAAGGATATGGTCATAAGAGCAAATGCACCCGTCCAGACCTCCACTAACCATACCCAGCTATGAGACAAGGTTTTAGTGGCTTCTTCAAGTGCCCATAAACCGAATAACATGGTCAGGCTAAACACTACCCATGTCATGACAGTATAAAACACTTTCATAATGTGATTGATAATAAATAATTTAACAGTTTAACCCTTAAGAGCCAGATAACGTTCGGCCTGAAGGGCGGCGCGACATCCCATACCGGCAGCCGAAACGGCCTGCATAAACTCGGGGTCAGCGCAGTCACCGGCGGCAAACACTCCCTCGACGCTTGTGGCTGTGCCTGAGCCTTTTACTTTGATATAGCCCTGCTCGTCACACTCAACTGCCTCGCGGAATACCTCGGTATTGGGCTTGTGGCCTATGGCGAGGAAGAAGCCGTCGATTATAAGATTGTATGTGTTTTCGTTTGGTGTGTCTTTTCCGGTAACTACTTCGGCTCCTTCGAGAACTTCATCGCCAAAAAGTTTCACGGTATTGGTATTGAAGAGCACTTCGATGTTTTCAGTGTCGAACACACGCTTCTGCATCACCTTTGATGCGCGGAGATAATCCTTGCGCACAATCATGTAAACCTTCTTTGCAAGCTTGGAGAGATAGATTGCCTCTTCACAGGCGGTATCTCCGCCACCCACGACTGCGACAACATGGTTGCGGTAGAAAAAGCCGTCGCAAGTGGCGCAGGCCGATACACCCATACCAAGGAACTGCTGCTCGCTGGGCAATCCGAGATATTTGGCGGCGGCTCCGGTGGCGATTATCACAGAGTCGGCTATGATGGTCTCGTGATTGCTGTTTTTGAGCGTGAATGGACGTTTGGAGAAATCGACCTCCACGATACGACCGGCAAGGAAACGCGTGCCGAAACGCTCGGCCTGGGCGCGAAGATCCTCCATCAGCTTGGGACCGGTAACGCCTTCGGGATAGCCGGGGAAGTTTTCTATTTCAGTTGTGGTGACAAGCTGCCCGCCCATCTGAGGTCCGTCGATTACGAGGGGATTGAGATTTGCTCTCGATGCATATATCGCGGCAGTGTAACCGGCCGGTCCGCTGCCTATTATCACACAGGGTGTCTTGATTTCGTTTTCCATAATATAATTATCTTATTGCCTTATTATTCTGTTTATCTGAGGTCTATCGTCTCCGAAACGGCATACTTTTTGGGGTCGAATTTAAATGTTGCTGCACCCAGCTGCTTGCCCGGAGTAATCTTAGTGACTACAAAATTCATGGTGTCGCCTGAGGAGAACTCCACATCGATGCCTTTGGGCCATGAATCCCTGCCTATCGAAACGGTAGCCCTGAGGATACCGGTATTTTTGGCCTTTGGAGTGAGCATTACTCGCGAAAGGCCATTGGCCGGCGTGAGTTTCTTTACCGTATATGCCGTCGAAGCCGAGGAGAGGATTACAAAGGGATTTGACTGTGCCAGTTCTTCAGCATTAGGCTCGGAAATGTTCACCTCCTTGGTCTTTGCGTTATAGACCCACATTGTCTTGCCGTCATACCAAACCGAGAAATTTCCCGACGATGCCTTGTAGCGGTTTTGCTGCATCACAAGTGTACCGGGCACCTTTGCGCTGGCCGAGGTGTAATTAAATGTTACCGAAACAGATTCTGCCGAATTGATTTTAGCCAATGTAGCGTGGAGGGGAGAAGCCGCACGTATGCCGAAAGGTAACGCTATGACAGCCATTAACGCAAATACAATGGCAAATCTCATAAATGAGCCTGAAACGATATTTCTATTCAGATTTTTCATTATTTCACTAATTAATAAACGCTTTTGGAGATTCAGAGTTTAATCGCCGATCCGGACTTAACCATGATATTGCCATATTCATACAGATACGGATGGCATATTCTCACAGACCATAATCGGCGAGCTTCTGCTCAAGTGTCTGCGGATCGGTGAGGACAGCACGGGGTCTCTGTCCCTGCGCCGGGCCCACTATGCCCATGGCCTCCATCTGGTCCATGATTTTTCCGGCCTTGTTATAACCTATGCCAAACCTTCGCTGAAGCATCGATGTGGAGGCATTGGGCTGAGTGACGATAAATCTCGCACACTCGGGCAACTTGGAGTCTATACCTCCGCTGAGGCTTCCGCCTATGTCGCTCTTATTTTCATCGGGAGCCTCGGGAAGTATGTACATCGACGGACAGCCGGTCTGGGTTTCTACAAATTCGGTGATTCGCTCGATTTCATCGGTATCTATAAAGGCGCACTGCACGCGGTCGGTAGGTCCGTTTTTGCGGAAGAGCATATCGCCGCGGCCTATAAGTTGATTGGCTCCTACCCTGTCGAGAATGGTCTTGGAGTCTACGGCCTGCATCACACGGAAAGCCATACGGCTGGGGAAGTTGGCCTTAATCATACCGGTAATGACATCGGTCGAGGGTCGCTGGGTTGCGATTATCACATGGATGCCGGCCGCACGGCCCTTTTGGGCAAGACGGGCTATGAACATCGAAATTTCTTTGGCGCCCATCATCACCAGGTCGGCATACTCATCAACCACAACAAGTATATAAGGCAGATAGCGGTGACCGTCAACCGGAGCGAGCTGGCGGATTTTAATCTTGCGGTTGTAATGCTGCACCTTGTTGACGGCCGCACGTTTCATGAGTTCATAGCGGTTGTCCATTTCGGTGCAAAGCGATTTCAGCGTCAGAGTAGCTTCTTCCGGGTCTGTGATAATCGGATCGTCCATCGCGTCCTCACGACAAGCGAGATAATGCTTGCGAAGTTTGCCGTAGAGGCTGAATTCCACTTTTTTGGGATCGACGAGCACGATTTTAAGTTCCGAGGGATGCTTGGCATATAACAGTGAAGCCAGTATGCAGTTAAGGCCCACCGATTTGCCCTGGCCGGTTGCTCCTGCCACAAGAAGATGAGGCAGGTCGACGAGATCCTGGATATAGACCTCATTATCAATGCCGCGCCCGAGGGCTATGGGCAACTCCATGTTGGTGTCACGGAATTTCTTGGAGCCTAAAACTTCCTTGATTGAGACTGTGCGGGGATGGCGGTTCGGCACCTCGATACCGATTGTGCCCTTGCCGGGAATAGGAGCGATGATGCGGATGCCTATTGCGGCAAGACTTCTGGCAAGGTCGTCCTCGCGACTCTTAACCTGTGAGATAAATACGCCTTTCGAAGGTATGATTTCATAAAGGGTTACAGACGGGCCAACGGTTGCCGTCACGCTGTCTACACCTATCTTGTATTCGGCCAGGGCGTTTACGAGCATATTCTTGTTATCCTCTATTTCGTCCTCGGAAACAGTGTATCCCGGGTCTCGGTCATCAAGGAGGTCAAGCGTCGGAAAGCGGAAATGCGAAAGTTCGGCCCGTGGATCGAAAAACTCGCTGTCGCCACCACTTACGACCGGCTGATGGGAAGGTTCTGCAAGATTTTCAGGTATGAGGCCTTTCGCGCCGGGCGTAACTATGTTCAGAGGCACTGCCGACGCCTCAACCGAGCCCCCTGCTACGGCAGCAGGAACTGTTGCTGCTGTCGCAACATCTGTTGCACCTGTTGCATCTGTTGCATCTGTTGCATCTTCTTCAAACTGGTCTGATCGGTCTGAAATGTCTGCCCTATCAGACCCTTCTATCCTGTCTGCGCTATCCGAGAATCCGGGAGTGTCAGATACCTCACCGTAGAGCAGGCCGTCGTCTCCGGCCGGATTATCGTCAAGGCCGGTATATGCCACAGGAGCATTGGCTGAAATCGTTTCTACTTGTTCATCGATATTTTCATCATCGAAGCCATTGTGGATGCGGGCGCTTTCATCGGCCTCGAATTCCATCCTGCGTGATTCTTCTTTCGAAAGTTTTTTCTCCTTGGGCTTTCGGGTCGGCATACGGCGGCGGACCTGGGCTATGGCATAAGTGAGCTGATTGAGGTATATGCAGATTATGCACACGGCAAGTGCTATGCTTACGGCATATGAAAGCATGAAACTGCCCATATGCTCCAGCCAGAGGTTTACCTCGCGGCCATGCCGTCCTCCCCAGTGGAAGAAGCTCTCGGAGTTGAGAGTCAAAAGGCCGAATATAATCGAAAGCGATATTGCGAAGAAGAGACAGCGGAAGGTAAATGGCCAGAATCTCAGCTTTATAAGTCTAAGCAGTTTCAGACCGAGCACTGCCAGATAGACAACAAGAACGAAGCTGCCCACTCCGAGGCCTTCGGTAAGGAGAATATGCGAAATCTTGACACCTACCGCGCCTCCGGCATTATGTGCCTGCCCGCTATCGGCTATCTGACCCACGGACTGCCACGCTGCCATGCTGTGGTCGGCCGCGCCATTTTTAAGGAATGAAAACAGCACGAGGAGCATTACCAGAGAGGCGATGATAAATATCGCTCCTATGGCATAATGTGTGCGCCGGTCGGCGAAAAACCTTATAATGCCGGGGCGGTTGTCCCGCGATGACAGACGCGGATCGGCCTGACGGCGTGACGTTTTTTTTGCCGTCTTCCGGCGGGCGGTTCGCTCATCACGGTCGATCGGCATATCATATTGATCGCTCATTTTTATTTCTGATTAGAGCCTGCGTTACAAATTCTTGCTGACAGAACGATGCAGGCCGGTTGAGTATGTTTTATGGCTTGCTCAGACTATCGCGTCAAGTTTCGCGATTACATCGACAGGGTCCGGATTCTTAAACACGGCGTTACCGGCCACAACGGCGTCGGCACCTGCGGCCGCTACCAATGGCGCGGTCTCAAGATTAATGCCTCCGTCCACTTCTATCAGTGCTTTCGAGCCCGACTGCATTATCAGGTCTTTGAGTTTCCTCACCTTTGCCACGGTCTGAGGTATGAATTTCTGTCCTCCGAAACCGGGGTTGACGCTCATAAGCAATACCATGTCAAGGTCGGTGATTACATCCTCAAGCATGCACACCGGGGTGGCGGGATTAAGGGTGACTGCAGCCTTCATGCCGGCGGCCTTGATTGCCTGAATGGTGCGGTGGAGATGCACGCAAGCCTCCTGATGTACGTTCATTATCAATGCGCCCGTGTCGCGTACCTGCGATATATAGTTCTGCGGATTAACTATCATCAGATGCACGTCGAGCGGCTTTTTGGTGATATCCTTTATGGAGTTGATAACGGGAAAACCGAATGAAATATTCGGCACGAACACTCCGTCCATTACATCGATGTGGAGCCATCCGGCTTTGGAAGAGTTGACCATTTCCACGTCACGTGCCAGATTGGCGAAATCGGCCGAAAGAAGCGAGGGAGATACTATCATGATTTAAGAGGATATTTAGGCTTAATTTATGGTTTAGACCAATTATTTATTTATTTTTGAAACCGTTGGTCTGATTGATTATTTGTCGTTTTCTTGTTTCTCTTCATCGGCTTCGTCTATCGTGATTGTCTCGCCTTCCTTATGATGCTTTGCTTTCTTAGGCCTCATGCTCTTGATAATCATGATGGCGAGCACTATTGCAAGCAACGCGAAACCGCCTATGGTGAGATAGGAATTATAATGCTCTATCTCCATTTCCAGTTCCTTGAGCGTATAGTGGAGAGATAAGAACCAGCCGAGAACGGCAAGGATTATATTCCATACCATAGCACCCAGGCCGGTAAAGATTATAAACTGCCAGATGTTCATTCGTGAGAGACCGGCGGGTATCGAGATGAGCTGTCTCACGGCGGGAATCAGTCGGCCTATGAATGTGGATATTGCTCCGTGCTTGTCGAAATAGCACTCCGCCTTTACAACCTTTTCCTCGTTAATCAGCAGAAAATGCCCTATGCGGGAGTTTGCAAAGGAGTAAACTATGGGGCGTCCCAGCCACAGCGAGAGGTAATAGTTTATAAGTGCGCCCACGATGGCTCCAAGTGTCGCGACTCCAACGATGGCTACAATATTCATGTCGCCTTTTGTGAAGGCAAGATATGCTGCCGGAGGAACTACAAGTTCTGATGGAAAAGGCACAAAGGAGCTTTCCACAACCATGAAGAGGAACACAAACCACAGGTCGGCGTGCTCCACAAACCACAGGAAAAACGAATGAGCGTCGACTACCGACATGCAGGGTATGAGTAAATCCATTGGTAAGTTTTATATCTGAATAAAGGGAAATGTTTCCGGTTGATTGAATTGCAAATTTACGCATTTTTTGTCAATTCCTGTCCTGTATACCGGCGCTTTTAATAATTTAGTAATTATTGGGCAAAAAAAGCACCGGCCTTGAAAACCGGTGCTTTAAACTTATATCTGATATTTTATCAGTTGGCGAAGAAATACTGCAGGGGCGAAACCGATCCGGCCACATAAAGCCAGTCGTAGATAATGCTTATCAAACCGATGAGCATCACACCGCCGATGGTTATAACCAGACCCAGACGCTCGCTGAACGATGACTGGAATCTTGCTACCTTGCATTCGTCGGGATAGATATACATCGCTTTCACCACAAGCAGATAATAGTAGAGTGAAACGATTGTATTGATAAGGGCTATCAGCACCAGCACATAGATAGCGACCGAACCGGTTGAAAGTGCAGAGGTGAAGATAAAGAACTTAGAGAAGAATCCGGCGAAGGGAGGAATACCTGCGAGAGAGAACATCGCGAGCATCATTGCGAATGAAAGCTTGGGATTGGTCTTGTGCAAGCCCTTGTAATCGTCCATCGAAACTTTGCCGGTGGCGTTCTCAATAGCGCCGATAACACCGAAGGCTCCAAGGTTGGAGAAGATGTAGACGAGTATGTAATACATCAGAGCAGTAATGCCGAGTGTGTTGTAGGCAATCACGCCGAGCATTATATAACCTGCCTGTGAGATTGACGAGAATGCGAGGAAGCGCTTCATGTTGCGCTGACGGATG
>CAYZFL010000093.1:0-657 GCA_964477785.1 uncultured Bacteroides sp. | reverse complement strand
AGGTTACCGATGGTGATGGTGAGTATGATTATAGCATAGAGCATCCATTCCCAAATCTGCGAGTAGAAGCTGCCGAAAGCCTGAGCCATGATAACAAGGAAGGCGAAGGCAGCGGCGCCCTTTGAGATTACCGACAGGTAAGAGGTGACCGAAGTGGGTGCGCCCTGATATACGTCTGCGGTCCAGAGGTGGAAGGGAACGAGCGAGAGCTTAAAGCCCATACCGGCGATTACGAAGGCGATTGCCACGATAAGCATGCCCTGGCCGCCTACGGCAGCCGTCTTGTAAATCTCGTCGAAGTAAAGCGAGCCGCTCAGACCATAAACGAAGCTCAGACCCATCATGAAGAGTGCCGAGGAGAATACTGCGGTAAGCATATATTTCACGGCTGCCTCGTGACTCTCGTAACGGTTCTTGTCAAGAGCGACCATGGCTGCGAGAGGCAGGGAGGCCGATTCGAGACCGATGATGAAGAGCAGGAAGTGACGGGCCGATATCATGAGATACATGCCGAAGAGGGTGACGAGCAGTAGCTCGTAGAACTCACCGCGACGCATGATCATGAACTCGCCGTTAGCCCACTTGATTGACTGTATCAACACGATGGCCACGCCCACGTTGAGCACGTTTTTTATAGCCATCACTGTGGGGTTGGTC
>CAYZFL010000092.1:0-9828 GCA_964477785.1 uncultured Bacteroides sp. | reverse complement strand
TGTAATGGTTTTAGTTGGGTTAAAATTTAGTTATAAAATAGGCCTGTTGGCCTAATCGGGTGCAAAGTTACTGTAATTTTGCCGATTACGCAAATTTGGGAGAGAAATTTTTTGCGGGATTATCGTGATTAATCGAGATTTATCCTGATTGAGAGATTAATCCCGGTATTCCTCGAATTATCGGGGTGGGGGCGGTTTAGCCTTTTCTTTCCATGTCTTTGGCTTCGTCCCAGTAGCTGTCGAGCTCGCAGAGCGGCATGTCCTTGAGGTTTTTACCGAGCTCGTCGGCGCGGGCTTCGACGTGGTTGAAGCGGCGTATGAATTTGCGGTTGGCGCGCTCGAGGGCGTTCTCCGGGTTTATGTCATAAAGCCTTGCGGCGTTGACGAGGGCAAAAAAGAGGTCGCCGAATTCTTCCTCAAGATGTTCCTTAGAGCCTCCGATAGCCTCGATGACCTCGGCTTTCTCCTCGTCGACCTTGTCCCAGACCTGCTCGGGCTTTTCCCAGTCGAAGCCTACGTGGGCTGCCTTTTCCTGGATGCGGAAAGCCTTGATGAGTGCGGGAAGGGCTGCGGGCACACCGCTGAGCACGCCGTGTTTGCGGCCTTCTTCCTTCTGTTTGAGCTGTTCCCAATTATCGAGCACTTCGCCGGTGGAGCTGACCTTAACCTCGCCGAATACATGGGGATGACGGTAAATGAGCTTGTCGTTGAGTGCTTCGGCTACGTCGCCGATGTCGAAACGCGACTGCTCGTCGGCTATCTTTGAGTAGAAAAGGATGTGGAGCAGCACGTCGCCGAGTTCTTTCTTGATTTCGTCGACATCGTCGTCCATCAGGGCCTGGACGAGCTCGTATGTTTCCTCAATGGTGTTTGGCCTGAGGCTTTCGTTGGTCTGTTTTGCATCCCAGGGGCATTTAACCCTGAGAATGTCGAGAGTGTCAATGAGCTTGCCGAGAGACTGGAGTTTGCTTTCTCTTGAGTTTGACATTATTGTATTGAAATTTGATTTAAAAAGGTCAGGGGCGGCCTTTGAAGCGGGTCAGGCGTGGGTTGCCCCCTAACCAGAGGCGACACGTTCTTATTCGAGACCGGAATACTTTGCTGCACCCTCGTTGAGCCATTTGGCGAATTTCTCAACATTCTCTTCGTAAGACATGGGCGGCATGAGCGGCTGTCCGTCGTTGTCGAGAATCACATAGAAGGGTTGGGTGGCGCTTGCAAATTTGTATCTCTGCAGGAAGGCCCATTTTTCGCCCACGGTCTCGAGCTTGATTTTCTTGCCGTTTTCTGTAACCTCGATAGGTTGCTTGAGATCGGTCTTTTCGTCAACCATGAGCTTGATAAGCACATATCCGTTCTGGATGATGTCGCGGATCTGCGGGGTGTCGAATACGGCGCCTTCCATTTTGCGGCAATTTACGCAGGCGTAGCCGGAGAAGTCGACGAGTACGGGCAGGTTGTGTTCCTCGGCATAACGCATGCCTTCGTCATAGTCGTGAAATTCCTCGATGCCCTCGCCGTAGAGGTTGAAATCCTGAGTGGTGAGGGGGGGGGCGAAGGCGCTGACGCTCTTGAGGGGAGCGCCCCAGAGACCGGGCAGGAGATAGACGGCGAAGCTCAGCGAGCATACGGCCAGGAAGAAGCCAAGGACAGAAGTGTGTTTCGACTCGGAATCATGGCTGAATCTGAGCTTGCCCAGCAGATAGAGGCCGAGAAGTACGAAGAGTACGATCCATAGCGAGAGGAAGACCTCGCGGTCGAGTATATGCCAGCCGTAGGCCAGGTCGGCCACGGAGAGGAACTTTAGCGAGAGGATAAGCTCGATGAAACCGAGCACAACCTTCACCGAGTTGAGCCAGCCGCCCGACTTGGGCATCTCCTTGAGGAGGCTGGGGAAGAAGGCGAAAAGGCCGAAAGGCAGCGCGAGGCCGAGCGCGAAACCGCCCATGCCGAGGGCCGGACCGAGAATATCACCCTGGCTTGCGGCCTCGACGAGCAGGGTGCCGATGATGGGACCCGTGCACGAGAAGGAAACGAGCACGAGGGTGAAGGCCATGAAGAAAATCGAAAGCAGACCTGTGGTGGATTCGGCTTTGGAGTCAATTTTGTTTGACCACTTCGAGGGGAGCTTGATTTCAAACGCTCCGAAGAAGGAAATGGCGAAGACTACCAGCAGTGCGAAGAATATGAGGTTGAACACTGCGCTGGTGGCAAGTTCATTAAGGCTTCCGGCCCCGAAAATCAAGGTTATGGCGATGCCTAAGATGAGGTATATCACGATGATGCTGAGACCGTAGGTTACGGCATCGGCAATCGACTTGCTGCGACTCTTGCTTCTTTTTAGGAAGAAGCTCACGGTCATAGGAATCATGGGCCAGACGCAGGGAGTGAGCAGAGCGAGGAGTCCGCCTAAGAAGCCGATGATGAGAATCATCCACCATGATGAAGGCATCTCGTCGGGCGAGTTCTCGAATGTAACGGGCGCCCACCAGTCGCTGGTGGTGTCAATCTGCTGTGACGTGTGGCTTGAGCCTGTGACCTCCGGCGCGGACTCGGTGGTCTGATCGGCAACGGGTGTTGCGGGCGGAGTACCGAAGTCGAGCAAGAAGGTGTATTTGTCGGGGGCCGTGCATGAGTTTACTGTGCAGGCCATATATCTCACCGAGCCGGTGATGGTCACGCCCTCGACATTATCGTCGGTAGTGAATTTCTGCGAGAATGTGACTTCGCCGTCCCACCAGGGAAGCTCGAGCTGAAGCAAGGCGTCGAAATGCTTCGAAGCCTCACGCGAGGGGTAGGGGGTACCGGTAAGATTGAGACCTGCGACGCTGTCGACCGTGAGCCGAGTTGGTACGCCTACCTCGCGGCCGTGGTCTTTGGGAAGCGTGGTGCCGTAGATGTGGTAACCGTCGGCCATTTTGGCCTTGACGTGTATAATGCCGGCGTGGGGACCGGTTTTCTCTATCTCGGCGCTCCATTTCACGCGCTCGGGGGCGGCGGCGAAAGCCGAAACAGAGGCTGTGACAATCATAAGGAGCAGAAGGCCCAGGATGCCGGTGCTCCGTGAGATGGTCTTTATAATTGATTTATTATTATCCATTGCTTGGGATTGATTTGTAGGGGGTGGGTAAGTTGCGTTTATAAAAGGGGACGCTTATTTGGCGGCGACTTTAGCGGTTAGGTTCACGGTCTTGGGTGGAGTGCAGTTGGTGTTGTCGCAAGCCATGTAGCTTATGGTGATTTTGACCGTGCGCTCGCCCTTATGGGCTTTGTCTATGGTGAAGTGGCGGGTGAAAGTCAAGTCCTTGTCCCAGTAGCTCAGCTTTTTGCCGAACATTTCGTCGTTTACGCTGAGGGCTGCGCGGGAGGGCTTAATGTTGCCTTTGAATTTTACGCCTGTCGTGCCGTCAAAGCTGAAAGTGGTGGGTTTTGGGCCTCCCTTAGGTGCTGTAAGACCATAGAAGTGCCAGTTCTTGCCAACTTTTGCGGTTATTGTAACCACGCCTTCTGTGGCGGAGGTCATTTTAGCGCTTGCCGACCAGTTGACGGGCGCTTCGGCCTTACGCTGCATACCGTGCCCGAGCGAGGGGAGCTGTGCCACTGCGGTGGAGGCAAAAGCAAATATGAGGACAAAAGCTGAAACAAGCTTCGCCAATGACTTTGTGTGTCTCATTGAATTTATTTTGTAATTATTTGAAAATCAGTGCGTAATCACGGTAGAGGACCAGGCGGCCGACGGGCTTTTCACCCCGGTCGCCTTTTGACGATACAAAGTTAGCATTTATTCTTAAGAAGGGCCAAAAAACGAGGTGATAAAAGGTTAAAAAAAGAAAATATACATTATATATAACTAAGCGGTTGGTGGCGATGGCTTAAGAATGAAAAAAAAATGCTAACTTTGCAGTCATTAAAGCCGAAGCGGCCACCTGCCGCCCGGTAATGCCATCTAAAATCCATCCAGCAAAGAAAAATGGACTTAAAAAAAGTGCTATACATCTCCCAGGAGATCACGCCTTACCTCAAAGAAAACGAAATGTCGCTGATAGGCCGCATGCTGCCTCAGGATATCCAGGCAAAAGGTTATGAGGTGAGAACCTTCATGCCCCGCTATGGCTCCATCAACGAGCGCAGAAACCAGCTCCATGAGGTGATACGCCTCTCCGGGCAGAATATACCCATCGATGACGCTGACCATCCCCTGATAATCAAAGTGGCCACTCTCCAGCCCACACGAATGCAGGTATATTTCATCGACAACGACGACTATTTTCAGCGTCATGCCTCTGAACTCGAAATCGTTACCTTCCCCGAAGACAACGACGAGAGAATCATGTTTTTCGTAAGCGGCGTAGCCGAGACTGTAAAGAAGCTGAGATGGAATCCCGAGATAATTCACTGCTCCGGCTGGGTTTCGGCCCTCGCTCCCCTGTATCTTAAGAAACTTTATGCCTCTGAGCCCGCGATGATGGACTCGAAGGTGGTGTTCTCGATATTCAAGGACTCTTTTCCAGGCACACTTGACCCGCGCTTCAAGGAAAAGCTTGTAATGGAGGGCATTGCGGGCGAGGATCTTGCCTCACTGCCCGACGGGAAGGCTCTTGACTGCGAGGCTCTCTATCGTCTGGGCATCGATTATGCCGACGCCATAGTGGAAGGCGGAGAAGGTGTTTCGCCATCGCTTATAGAATACGCCGAAAAGTCAGGAAAACCTTTCCTCAGATTCCCCGGCGAGAATTATATCGACGCGTGCAACGAGTTTTATCGTTCATTATAATCATTATCTGTAATCAAACAGCCTCCCTCGGGCGTTTGTAAATTACAATATCTACTCATCACATCAAGCATGAAAATTTTCAAAAACGGAATATCGGCCGTCGGGAAAGCAGTTCTCGGATGCGCCGTCCTCGCGGCCTGTGCCGCATTCACCTCCTGCGACGAAGACAGCGGCGACATTGGCTCCACTGTCATGGACAGCAGCGTTAAAATTTATGTCGATTCCACATTTACCGCCGAGGCTCAATCGGTCCCCAACTCAACGGTAATCTCAAGGTCGCTGCTGCAGATGCTCGGTCGTCTCGATGCCGAAAACTACGGCACCATGACCACTGACTATGTTACGCAGATGATGGCTGCCGACAAGATCGACACCACCGGTGTATCAGTTTCAGATATCGACTCTCTCATGCTCGTGCTTACCGCGGTTAAGGGTTCGTTTATCGGCGACTCTGTCGCTCCTCTCGGATTCAAGGTTTACGAGCTCACCAAACCGCTTCCGGCCAACGTCAACTCCTCATTTGATCCCACAGGCTACTATGATGCCTCGAAACCTCTTGCCGCCGACGCTTACAATGCCTGCCTGGGCGACAGCGCCGACCAGTCGCTTACCATGTATACCTACACGGCAAAACTGCCACGCGAGTTAGGCGTGCGCCTTTTCGAGGCATACAAGGCAAATCCCTCGAATTTCGCGACCCCGCAGGCTTTTGTCAAAAACGTGTTCAACGGCCTCTATATCGCCAACAGCTTCGGCTCGGGCCGCATAACAGGTCTTGGCGGCACAATGATGCGCCTCTTTTACCACGATACCTATTATGATTCTGACAAGGGCAAGGATACAACGGTCGTGAAAGTGGGCAATTACTTCGCATCGGCGGCCGAGGTGATTTCAAACAACAACATCAGCTACAAGCCTTCGGCAAACATCAAATCGATGCTCGAGAAAAAGACAAACCTCATTGTCGCTCCTGCCGGTTATGACGTGAAAATAAAACTGCCGGTCGACAAAGCGATTGAAAAATATAAGAACAACAAAGGTAAATACAGTCTTATCAGCTCCTTTAAGCTGAGCATTCCTTCAGAACCGATTGAGAATGCCCTCAAGATTGAGCCTCCCACATATCTACTTCTCGTAAGGGCAGACAAGAAGGATGAGTTCTTCAGCCAGAACAAACTCCCGGACTCCAAGACCTCTTTCTATGCCACTTACGATTCGACTACCCGCAAATATGATTTCGGGGACCTCAAGGCGTATCTTGAAGAACTGCTTGCCGACGGCGAGGATATCAAGCCCGAGGACTGCGAGTTTGTGCTCTGCGCCGTGAATATCGAATTTGACGAGCAGCAGTCATATTACGGTTCTTATAAGGTTGAGAAATCGGTGCTCCCCTATGCCGGAGTCCCCGTGATGGTGAAGCTTAATGTGGATAAGGCAACAATAGTGTTTACCTTCAGCACCCAGGGAAAATAAACCACCTGCATGCGCTCATTGTTTAGTTTAAAGGGCCCTAAGACTCAGACATCAATGGCAGACATGAAAAGCATGAAACACTACATACGGGCAATATTTGCGGCGACTATCTGCATGGCGGCTGTCTGCGGCACACAGAAAGCAGGAGCTCAGACTCAGGCATCCACCGACTCTGTGGTATCGATTGTCAATGAGATAAGGGTCTCCGACTGTATAAGAATCGAGATGCCAGACAAACTCTCAGAGCGCCTGACACGCATTGTGCGACCCGGTGAGGAAACCACGAAAGATAACGAGTCGACTGCCACAAAAGCAGTAAGAAGAGCCGGTTACCGAATCCTTGCTTTCGACGACAACAATCCTCGCACCGCCCAGGCACGCGCCCAGGGTATGAAGAGGATGATAGAGAGTAAGTTTCCCGACTATCGCGCCTATGTGAGCTTTAATTCGCCTTACTGGAAAGTAAAGGTGGGCGATTTCAGAAGCCGCGGCGAAGCCGAGGAAGCCCTGCACCGCCTGCGTTCGGCTCTGCCTTCGATGAGCAGGTCTCTCAGAATCATACGCGACCGTATTAATTAAAACAATAAAAATTAAATCAAGAATCAGACAGACCCGGCGGTGAATCGACAATAAGCCGGACTTGAACCAATCATTATAAAATTCAGCAAGAGAAATGCAAGAAATCAAGACATCCGCAGGCACCTGCGGCAAAAAGTCAGCTACCGAGAGCTCTCTTGAAGAAGAAAAGTTAAAGGCTATCGCCGGCCATATCGACGAAATATTGAAACTTCTCGGCGAGGACCCCTCGCGTGAAGGACTTGTGAAGACACCCATGAGGGCCGCAAAGGCTCTCAGCTTTATCACTTCGGGCTATACTACCGACGCCTCGGAAATCATACGCTCGGCAACTTTTGAGCATGAAGGCTCAAAGATGGTGGTGGTGAGGGATATAGAGTTTTACTCCATGTGCGAGCATCACATACTGCCCTTTTTCGGAACGATTTCAATTGGCTATATTCCCGACGGGAAGATAATGGGCCTCAGCAAGATGGCCAGGGTGGTCAACGCTTTCGCCCGCCGTCTTCAGGTTCAAGAGCGCATGACGGCCCAGGTGGTCGAAGAAATTATGCGTACCCTTGCGCCTAAAGGCGTGATAGCAAAATGCCGTGCACAGCATCTCTGCATGAAGATGCGCGGCGTTGAGAAACAAAACGACTCCACAGTAACCATTGAGTACTGCGGAGAATTTGCCGATAATCCTGCTCTCAGGGAGGAGTTTTTCAGGATGATAGACTGATAAGCAGCGGCTTTATAAATTAGTCTGTTACTACCCTAAAATATTTTTCAGGGCCGATGGCATTGCTTTGCCGTCGGCCTTTTTTCTTGGCTGGGCAGGGGATGCTTGGGCTTGAGGCGCTTTTTGTGCCGAAACGGGTGTGTGGGGCGCATTGAAAGGTATGGAGTTCATCTCCATTGCGCTGAGCACTTTTACGCCTTGTGGTATGGTGAATTTGGATTGATTCATTGTCTCACTGATTTGTGGGTACACTTATTCGTCACCTTTGAATTTCGCTTTCAGGAACGATGTGATGCCGCTAACGGCCATCAGAGTTGCCACATAAACAGCCAGCAAACCAGTCAAAGCCCAGCTGAACGGCGGCACATGACCGAAGTTGCTCCCGAAAAGATTGCAGAAAAACTGCAGCCAGAGCAGGGCCTGCACCGTGAGGCAGAGCGTGCACCAGGCTTTGGCCCTGTATTTCTGATACCATACGCTCCAGAAAGAGAAGGGGACGCAGACGGCGTTGATCCATGCGAGCCATGAAATATTTTCAGGGAATAGAAGCATGGTTGCCAGCCCAACGCCGAAATATGTTACGCCCACGTCACTCCATCCGAATATGCCGAAGAAACTCGATGCCTTTGTGGCCAGCACCGAGCTGCATCCTTCGGCTTCGATCACACTGCAGATTTTATTGGCGTGTTTGCTTTTGATGTGCAGAGATTTCAGCGTAAGCAGGAAGGAAACATACAGACCGGCGATGAAACTTGCCATGAGTATGTCGTCTGCGACGCTTTTCCACCATCCGCCCGTGATTATGCATAATATAAGCAGGAAGCCGCAGCAAGCCCAGAACAGCACTCTTTTGGCCGTCTTGGTGATATCGGCATATCTATGCTGTTCCCAGCACGGCTCTTCTGCCTTATCATCGGCATGCAGCAGGAGGGCATAGCCGCTCCATTGTTTAAGGAGAGCGTCGCGCGGTACAATGGCCCGGCGCCCCTCTTCAAGCAATGTATAGCTGTCGCTGTCTCTTGCGACAAGCACCTTGAATATGCCTTTCAAATCGACACAGCATGGCAACGGCAGCGAATCGGCCGCTTTGCCGTCGCCGGCTTGGGTCTCGATGCCCTCGGATTCAATTCCGTAGCTGCTCAATATCCTTGAGAATCCGAAAAGCGTGCGGAAAGGCATTTCTGACATTGTGTGCTGGCTGAAACGGCGCGTATATTTCACGCCTAAGGCCCGGCAGACGTCGGCAAGTGTGTCATTGTTGGTCATAATTTGGTGTTGCGGTTAAAGTTTGAAGCCTTATAAGACTGACCTGATGGCGTTGGCGAGTTGTGATGCTTCCATTTCTCCGGCCTGACGCCATACTTCCTGATCTCCCACATATAATATAAAGGTGGGAGTGGCGTCGACTCCGGCTTCTTCGGCTGCCTGGCTGTATTTGTCTATGTCGAGCTGGGCTACCTTTATCTGTCCGGCAAACAATGACTTGATATCTTCGACTACGGGCATCATCCTCATGCAATGAGGGCACCAGGTGGCAAAAAATTCAACGAGTGTTATGGGTTGTGCTTCGTTCATTTTCATTTTTATTTCAGTTTATCAGGTTAGAGATATGTAAAAGGAAGTCTTTTGGCTTCTTATTTATAAAAACACACAAAGGGCCGCTTGGTTGAAAGGAAGAGATTTTAAGAAACTTCGGAATAACATTTAATAACATACATGTGCCTTAAAACGGCACCGGAAGATTATAATTTTGCGTTACCGTCAGGAAGTTATAATCCTGCGGTAAAATTTGTAGATTATTTTTTAAGTTTTACAGACAAAAATCTATAACAATGACTTACGGCAAATCTCTCTTCGCAAACGGCATTACTGGCGGCATTGCAACGGCAGCGACTCCGCAGAAGCTTTCAATTGACAGTTCCGACATACTCTTTACCCGCATTTCCTGTCCCGGGTATGAGGATATAAATTTAAAACTTACGGGAATAACAAGCCGTGCCGAACTGATGCGTTATTTAAAAACAAAAGCCGCGACATTCTGCGGCATGGTTGTTGTGACTCTGCGTAACTTCTCCCAGGGCTGGCACAGCCGCTTCACCCTTTACCAGGCGGCGTGAGCGGCAGTCGAGGTAAGGGTAGAGGTATAAAACAAAAATAGACCCGGGTGGAATTGCCCAAGATCTATTCCCAAATAATAAATTACCTAAATCTTAATTATGAAATAAATTCAAGTGGGCGCTGAGGGATTCGAACCCCCGACCCTCTGCTTGTAAGGCAGACGCTC
>CAYZFL010000091.1:0-9990 GCA_964477785.1 uncultured Bacteroides sp. | reverse complement strand
CAGGCCGGCCGCGAACTTCGCGTGATAGTGGGAGCCGACAAGATCGACGACTCGGAGACCGAAAAACTTTCATCGGAAATAGCACGTCGCATCCAGGACGAAATGACATACCCCGGACAGGTAAAAATCACCGTCATCCGCGAAACCCGCGCCGTAAGCTTCGCCAAATAAGTTTCACCCTTAACCATTCATAATTATGGAACAGGAGGAAAAAACAAAGGGCGAGGTGCATTCTGAAGAAAAAGTCGATTATAAAGCGGCTGCGACCTTGGAAGAGGTTGTAAGAAAGGCTGAATCGGCTTCTGAAAAAGCTGTCGAAAAGACAGCGAATGCTACGGAAGAAACTGAGAAAAAAGTGGCTCCGGCCTTCAAGGAGATAGGGCCGCGCGGCAAGCTCCACAGCTACAACTGGCTGGAGGACGTGCCCGGAGGCTATGCCGACAGCGAATGGGTGGAGGTGCTCTTCAAGAATACCCGCAAGGGGTATTACAAAAACACGCTCAATCTGGCGCTGAAAGCCGGTGATATGGTAGCCGTCGAGGCATCGCCTGGCCACGATATAGGCCGCGTGTCGCTCACAGGGTGCCTCGTGGAGCTGAGGATGAAGAAAATCCGCTTCAAGGCCGACCAGGAGATAAAACGCATATTCCGTCTCGCCAAACCCGCCGATATAGAAAAATACGAGGAGGCCAAGGCCCGCGAAAACGATACTATGATCCGCGCCCGCAAAATCGCCGAGAGTCTGAAACTCAATATGAAAATAGGCGATGTGGAGTATCAGGGCGACGGCAACAAAGCCATATTCTACTATATCGCCGAAGAGAGGGTCGACTTCCGTCAGCTCATCAAAGTATTGGCCGAGACCTTCCACATCCGTATAGAGATGAAGCAGATAGGCGCCCGTCAGGAGGCAGGCCGCATCGGCGGCATAGGACCCTGTGGACGTCCGCTGTGCTGCTCGAGCTGGATGACCAACTTCGTGTCGGTAGCCACCTCGGCTGCAAGATATCAGGACATATCGCTCAATCCTCAGAAACTTGCAGGCCAGTGCGCCAAGCTCAAATGCTGCCTCAATTTCGAGATAGACTCATACGTGGAGAGTGTCAAGAAGATGCCTTCCAAGGAGATAAAGCTCGAAACCCTCGACAATACCTATTACTATTTCAAGGGCGACGTGCTCAAACACCTTGTCACCTACTCCACCGACAAGCAGATACCGGCTAACCTCGTCACCATATCGGCTTCAAGGGCCTTTGAGGTGATTGAGATGAACAAGGCCGGAGAAAAGCCCGAAACACTCGGCGACGAACCCGGCAAGAAGAAAGAGAAAAAAGAATTCGGCGACCTTCTTGTACAGGACGACCTCACCCGTTTTGACAAAGCCAAGAAGCGCCGCAAAAAGAATAAAGGTCAGAAAGGCGGCGCCGCTCAGGCCCAGAAAGCCGAAGGAGAAAACGCCCAGCCGCAGAACGCCGAGCCCAAGGCTCCAAAGAACCAGAACAAGCCCCAGCAGGGACAGCCCCAGCGCAACAAAAAGCGTAAAGGACAGAACGGACAGGGCAACCAGGGCCAGAACGGAGCCGGCAATCAAACTGGACAGAACGTGCAGACGAAGCAGACCGGTCAAACCGGTCGGCCGGAGGGAAATGCCGAGTCAAAAGCTAAATAATAAGCTTAAATTTCACGTCTATGAAACGGAAACGCATAGCTAAATTTCCGGCAAGCATTGAAGCTAAAGCAAAGGCTGAAAAGGCTGATAATCGGGCTGCAGACAAAGCCGGAAACCAGATCGGATTTCGGGCGTGGCTGCCGGCATTGCTTTTTGTGCTGCTGACGGTTACGGGCTGCACACCCAAGCCTAACGACTCGTCGGACCTCCGTGCCTTCGACAATGCCGAGTGGATTTACGGCCGCAGCGTGGAATTCCTGCCCAAGATGACCGACTCGGCGGCGCAGATGGACGTAGTGCTGCTGCTCCGCCACGGCAACGGCTTCGAGTATTCAGACCTGTGGCTTGAAGTGAGGCGTCCCGTCGGCGATACAGTGGCGGTAGACACATTCGACATAGCCTTGGCCGACAAAGGCGGCAACTGGTATGGCAAAGGTCTGGGACTCAGCTTCCAGAAGCAGGATACTCTCTACCGCAATGTCACGGTTGCAAGAAACAAACCGTGGCGCGTACGCCATATAATGCGCTGCGACACACTGAGCAACATAGAGCAGATAGGCATGGGCTTTGACCAGACAGGACGCTAAACATTGGCGGCTTGCGGCTTGTTATCTGATTTGAGAGAAATCGGAGAATTCCGAGAACTATTAGGGCTTTGAGAACTCCGAAAAAAAATAAGTACCGGTAAAAAAGAACTGAAATGAAAGAAATACGCAATATACCACCCAAAGACTTATATAATATATGTCTGCTTAAGGAAGACGAGCAGCAGCTCAGACTATCGAGAGTCAAGGCAGCCTTAGCAGAGACCGGAGCCGAAGGTATGCTGATAAGCGACTTCGCCAATCTATTCTACATCGACGGAAGAGTATTCTGCGGATGGGTATATGTCTCCACATCACTTGAAAAGCCCATATACTTCCTTCGCCGGCCCGACGATCTTCGCGGCGAAAACGGCGAGAAGGTATATAAGATAAGGAAGGTGGAAGAAATCCCGGCATTGCTTAAAGAGGCACTGGGAGCTATGCCCAAGACGATGGGTCTGGAACTCGGCATCTCGACCTACAGCGAGGTGATGCGTCAAAGCAAAGCCTTTGAAGGCGTGAAGATTACCGACTGCACAGGCGTGATGCAGACCGCCAGGGAGGTAAAGACAAAGACACAGATAGAACTACTGCGTCTCAGCGGCGAGCATCAGGCCCTGGTATACCACCAGATACCCAAGCTCTACAAAGACGGCATGAGCGACATCGAACTTCAGATAGAAATAGAGCGTGCCATGCGCCTGGAAGGTAGCCTGGGACAGTTCAGAATCAGCGGCAAGTCGATGGAAATATTCATGGGCGTAGTGCTTACGGGAGAAAACGGCGACAACCTCTCGCCATATGATTTCGCCTTAGGCGGCGCGGGCCTCAACCCCTCGCTACCGGTAGGAGCAGACGGCACGATAATCAAGCCGGGCAACACGGTGCTCGTAGACATGGGGGGCGACTTCAACGGCTATATGACCGACATGAGCCGCGTGTTCGCATTGGGCGATATACCCGAAATCAGCCGCAAGGCACATCAGGTATCTGTCGACATCCATCACCGCGTCGCCGATGAAATGAGGCCAGGCATGGAGGCGCGCCTCATCTATGAAATGGCCAAAGAAATGGCTGAGAAAGCCGGACTTGCCGAATACTTCATGGGGCACCGCTATCATGCAGGATTCGTGGGTCACGGACTCGGTATAGAAATCAACGAAAAGCCCGTGCTCGCCCCACGGTCGAAAGACATACTTCAGGTGGGCAATGTGATAGCCCTGGAGCCCAAATTCGTGATACCTCATGTGGGGCCGGTAGGTATCGAAAACACATATTACATGTCGGAAGACGGACGTCTCGAATGCCTCACCCAGGCACCCGAGGGCATAGGCCAGTTCGCCGTATGACAACATAAAACGCAACCGCACAAGCAGTTGAATGAATATAACCGATCTTGACATAAAAATACCCGCCGATGATGCGGAGGCACTGTCGCTTGTAGGCTCGGCGGCCGACGCCATGGGCCGCGAATGTTATGTAGTGGGCGGCTATGTGCGCGACCTATTTCTGAAAAGACATTCAAAAGACATTGACTTTGTCTCGGTGGGCTCGGGCATAGAGATCGCCAAAGAGGTTCACCGGAGACTCGGCGCAGGCACACATTTAGCAGTGTTCCGCAATTTCGGCACGGCCCAGGTAAAGAGCCGCAACCTCGAGCTCGAATTCGTGGGCGCGAGAAAAGAGTCATATCACCGCGACTCGCGGAAACCGATAGTAGAGGACGGCACACTCGACGACGACCTTTGCCGCCGTGATTTCACCGTCAACGCTCTCGCCATATGCCTCAACGAAGACCGCTACGGCGAATTAGTAGACATGTTTGACGGCATGGGCGACATGGAGCGTGGGACGATACGCACACCGCTTGACCCCGACATCACCTTCTCGGACGACCCTCTGAGGATGATGAGGGCCATAAGAGTCGCCACACAGCTCGGCTTCGACATCTATCCCTCCACCCTGAAGGCAATAGAGCGCAACGCCGCCAGGCTTGAAATAATCTCGGCAGAAAGAATCAAAGACGAGGTAAACAAAGTCATGCTCTCGCCACGTCCGTCGGTGGGATGGAAACTGCTGAGCCAGACGGGTCTGCTCAAATACTTTCTGCCTGAACTGGAGGCGCTGAGAGGCGTAGAGGTGAAAGAAAAGCGCGGACATAAAGACAATTTCTTCCACACCCTTCAAGTGCTCGACAACGTAAGCCGCAATTCCAACGACCTATGGCTTAGGTGGGCCGCATTGCTACACGACATCGCCAAGCCCCTCACCAAACATTACGACCACGAGCGGGGATGGACCTTCCACAACCACAACATAGTGGGAGCCAACATGGTTACCGGCATCTTCAGGCGCCTCAGACTGCCTCTCGGGGGTGAAAGACGCTTTGTGAAAAAAATTGTGGAGCTGCACATGAGGCCCATATCCTTAGTGGAGGACGAGGTGACCGATTCGGCGGTAAGACGACTGAGGAACTATGCGGGTGACGACCTTCCGGCACTGATGATACTGGCCCGTGCCGACATCACCAGCAAAAATCTCGAAAAGAAACAACGTTTTCTCGACAACTTCGACCTCGTGGAGCGCAAGTTTGAATATATCAAACAGAAAGACGCAGAACTGGCCTACCGCAACCCCATCGACGGCAACGAAATAATGGAAATATTCGGTCTTACACCGTCGCCTATGGTAGGCACCCTGGTGCAGTCGCTCAAACAGGCCATAAAAGACTGCGAGATAGAGGATACCCGTGCGGCATCACTGGATTTTCTCCTGGCGAAAGGCCGCGAAATGGGACTTACGGTCGTGAAAGAACCCAGCTATGAAGAGCCGGAGAAGGAAATATCTGAGGAATCAGACCTATCTGAAAAATCTGACAGAGAGCAAACTGCTGGAAAAACAGGGGCTGACGAAGCTAAAAAGACAAAAAATAAAAGGTGAATTATGTACTATATAACCAAAAAAATAGAGATATCGGCGGCTCACCGTCTGTGCCTCGACTATGACAGCAAATGCTGCAGTCTTCACGGCCACAACTGGATAGTGACGGTATACTGCCGCTCGCGGGAGCTTGACAAAAACGGTATGGTGAGCGACTTCACCTATATCAAAAGGAAGCTCAAGGACACACTCGACCACAAGTGCCTTAACGACGTGGTAGATTTCAACCCTACGGCCGAAAACCTCGCCCGTTACATCTGCGACATGGTGCCCAACTGTTACCGCGTCGACGTGCAGGAGAGCGAAGGCAATATAGCCAGCTACGAGATTGACTGATGAAATACCGCGTCAACGAAATATTCTATTCCCTGCAGGGCGAAGGCTATTACACCGGCACGGCGGCAGTGTTTCTGCGCTTCAGCGGGTGTAACCGGGCATGCCGTTTCTGCGACACCGACTTCACTGCATTCGAGGAGCTCACCGCGGAGGAAATCGTAAAGCGTGTGAGCCAATATCCCTCGCGGCACATAGTCTGCACCGGCGGCGAACCGCTTATGCAGCTCGACGACGTGCTCATCAGAGCTCTCAAAGCCGAGGGATTCTATATACAGATAGAGACCAACGGCAGCCTGCCCGTACCTACCGGCGTAGACTGGGTGACCTGCTCGCCCAAACGCGGGCCGTGGCGAATCGACCGCATCGACGAGCTCAAGCTCATCTACTCAAAAGGAGCCGAGAATCTAATCTCGCCCGACGATCTTCCCGGCGACGACCCGGAGGCTGTGAAATCGTTACTCCCGGCCCCGCGCCTTTTTCTTCAGGCCTGCTCGAGAGTAAACGAAAAAGAGACCATAGCCTATATTCTCGACCATCCCAAATGGAGACTTTCTCTCCAGACCCATAAACTGCTCGAAATAAGATGAAAGCAAAAGGAACGGCATATAGCAAAGGCTTGACAATGCTTCTGACAGCCATCGCTCTGTTAGTTGCCATGCTTCCGGCAAAGGCTCAATCTGCAGCAGCTAAAGACAGTGTGGCCCGTGGAGCAAATGCCGCCAACACAGGAGACACAGTGGTGCAGTTCATGGTATTTTATCCAGGCAGCGACATATACGAGCTCGAAGGACATGCGGCACTGAGGGTAAAGACGCCGAAGAAAGACTACGCGGTGAACTACGGCACCTTTGATTTCGACGCCCCTAATTTCGTTTACCGTTTTGTAAAGGGCGAGACCGACTATATGGCCACCTCTTACCCCGCATCGCTGGCTCAGATGTATTATGCCGGAGCGGGACGGCGCATCACCGCGCATACGATTAATCTCACACCCGCACAAAAAGAGAGGCTTATATGCCTGCTCGACAGCAATCTGCAGCCTGAGAACTGCGTTTACCGCTACAACTACGTGCTCGACAACTGCTCGACCCGACCCATCGCCATGCTCGAAAAAGCTCTTGGCGACAGCATAGATTTCAAACCGGCAAAAGGCATCGCCGGCGGAGAAGTCACCTTCCGCGACATGATGAAGAGCTATCACCGGAACTACCCCTGGTATCAGTTCGGCATCGACCTCGCCTTAGGCAGCGGCATAGACTATGTGCTGAGCGAAAGGGAAAAAACCTTCGCTCCGGCAGCGGCCGACAGCATGCTGATGACGGCCACGGTCAACGGCCTCCCTCTGGTGACGGAATATGCGGTGATAAACGACGTGCCTCCATTCGGAGCAGAAGAAGGGCCGACACCCTTAATGCTTACACCTCTGTTTGTGTTCTGGATGCTTTTTATAATCGTTGCCTTTGTATGTTTCCGCGACATACGGTGCAAAAAGGCATCGAAGTGGCTTCAGACGATATTCTATCTCGTGCTCGGAGTGGCGGGAATCGTACTTACCTTCCTGATATTCATATCGGTACATTACGCCACGTCACCCAACTGGCTCTATATATGGATCAATCCCCTCTGCCTCATTCCGGCTCTGCTGATTTGGTTAAAAAAATGCAATCGCTTAGTGTTTTACTACCAAATTCTTAACTTTGCAGCCGTAATCGTATTCATACTTCTGTGGCCCATACTTCCACAGAGCTTCAACGCCGCGATGCTGCCTCTCGCCCTGAGTGACGCGATGCTTGCGGCCACCTATATCTACACATCAAATGCGCAATATAAAAAGCAGAAAACCAATCACTGACACCCTAAGACGCGGACGGCGTCTGCTATGGGCCGGAGCAATGATAGCGGCCGTCTCGGGCGTAACGGCAGATGCCGCCGCCCCGAAACTCACGGTGGGCATATTTATCGACGGCCTCGAATACGACAAACTCGTAAAGCTCAAAGACTCCTTCGGCAAAGACGGATTCGTGAGATTCATAGAGCAGGGAGTGGTGATACCCTCGGTAGACTACGGCACGGCACTCGACGCCACAGCCGCCACAGCCGTGGCAGTAACGGGGGCCTCTCCCTCTGTCAACGGCATCGCCTCGGCACTTGTCTATGACCCCGAGGCCAAACGGCTCAGCCCCACGCTCTCCGACCCGGCGACGATGGGCATATTCACCTCCGAAACATACTCGCCCAAAGCCCTGCTGAGCTCCACACTGAGCGATGAGGCCAAGATAGCCGGCAGCGGCGTGGGCTACGCGTTCTCGATAGCCTGCGACCCTGAGCGGGCCATACTCATGGCCGGCCACGCAAGCGACGGCGCCATATGGCTCAACGGCGAAACCGGCAAGTGGGCCGGAAGCACCTACTACGGCGACCTCCCCACGTCGGTTGTGAGTGAAAACCGCCTGTCTCCGATGACCGACCGGCTCGACACGATGAGCTGGACCCCAGCGGAGCATCCCACGGCCTTCGCAGAGCTGCCCGACCATCTGCGCCACTATCCCTTCAGGTATGTGTTCCCGAGGGGCGACAGCTTCAGATATGAGAAATTCGCCGCCTCACCTCTTGCCGCACGCGAAATATCGCGCCTTGCAAGCGAACTGATAAAGAGCAATAAATTAGGCACTCACGAAGGAGCCGATGCCGTAAACATCTCCTTCTCGGTGCTTCCCTACGAATATACCCGCAACGCCGACTCTCGCTACGAACACATCGACGCCTACCTCAAGGCCGACAAAGCCATCAGAGACCTGATAGAGACGGCCGAGCGTCAGGCGGGGAAGGGTAACTGCCTCTTCTACATAGTGGCCTCTCCGTCGCAGACCACAGCAAGACGCGACGATGAGAAATGGCGCATACCCTACGGCGAATTCTCGGTGCGCAAGGCCATGTCGCTGCTCAACATGTATCTCATGGCCCTTTACGGCAACGGCGACTGGGTGACCGCCAGCGACGGCGCGAGGTTTTATCTCAACCATGAGACAGTAAAGTCAAATAACCTAAATCTGAGGGAAATACGCCGCGAAGCCGCATCGATACTCAACCGCATGAGCGGCATACGCAGCGCCTTCACCATCGACGACATACTCGAAGGCAAGGCCGGCGACAAGCCCGAGGCCCTCAAGCGCAACACACCGGCGGGATCGTCGTTCGACGTAATGGTGAGCCTGCGGCCGGGATGGAACCTCAACGACGATTTCAACTATACCGTACCCCGATACATCAACAAAGTACAGCAGAGGACAGAGCCGGTGCCCACCAAAGTAGAGCGACTGGCCAATACCCACGCACCGGCACTGATCCTAAGCCCTAATCTCACACCGAGGCTTCTGCCCGACCCTGTGGATGCCCGCCATCTTGCACCCACACTGGCGCGAATAATGGGAATACGCGCTCCGAACGGAGCCGAAACCGCCCCCATCACACTTCAGTGAAATGGCAGGCGACGTGACAGTTGCGTAACTCCCAAATATTTAGTAAATTTGCGTCTCAATTAAGAAAAAAACACAAAAAATGGCATTATCAAGCATATTAGGAAAAATATTCGGCAACAAATCAAGCCGCGACCTTAAGCAAATAAAGCCCATCGTCGACCGCATCAACGCCATAGGCCCCGAGCTTAAAGGTCTGAGCAACGACCAGTTGCGCGAGCGCATCGACGTGGTGCGCGAAACACTGGCACAGGCCACCGCTCCCGACCAGCAGGAAATAGACCGCCTCAAGGGCACCATCGAGGAGCTGCCCTTTGAACAGCGTCAGCCGGTGTGGGACAAAATCGACCAGCATGAGAAAAACATACTCGACACGCTGGAGAAAGAGCTCGACAAGGCTCTGCCGGAAGTGTTTGCCGTAATGCGCGAGACAGCTGCGCGTTTTGCCGCCAACGAAGAGGTTGTAGTGACCGCACGCGACCTCGACCGCGAGCTCGCCGGCCAGAACCGCGACTTCGTATCCATCGACGGAGACAAGGCCATATGGAAAAACCACTGGATGGCCGGCGGAAACGAAATCACATGGGACATGGTGCACTACGACGTACAGCTCTTCGGAGGCATCGTGCTGCATCAGGGCAAAATCGCCGAGATGGCCACCGGTGAGGGTAAGACCCTCGTGGCGACTCTCCCCTGCTTCCTGCGCTCCCTCTCGAAACGCGGCGTGCATGTGGTGACCGTCAACGACTACCTCTCCAAGCGTGACTCGGAGTGGATGGGCCCGCTCTACATGTTCCATGGTTCGACGGTAGACTGCATCGACAAACACGAGCCCAACACGCCTGCCCGCCGTGCCGCATACAACTGCGACATCACCTTCGGTACCAACAACGAATTCGGTTTCGACTACCTGCGCGACAACATGGCCATGACTCCCGGCGACATGGTGCAGCGCAAACACTACTACGCCATAGTCGACGAGGTT
>CAYZFL010000090.1:0-10173 GCA_964477785.1 uncultured Bacteroides sp. | reverse complement strand
CTGCTTCTCAAGAAGTTGGACTCACTGATCTATCGTTTAGCGGACAGTAATAATTAAAAAAGAGATTCTGATAGATTTCCAAAGCAGACTTAAACATAGACTCGCTTTTTAGGGAATATTTCTTGTCACGAAAAAAGGATTCCATATCACGATATAAGAATGCAATTTCAACCTGAATTTTTGCTGATTGCCATTTTTTGCCGGACTGGTTTATCTGGTCTTTACTCTTCAAATAGTATTTTTCCGCCACATAATAATAATGACTCTTATAACAAAATCTGGCATAATCCAAATTTGCTTCAACAGTATTTACATAATCCGCTAATCCCTTCATTAGTTTCCCCGCTTTGTCCCATTCGTACTGCAGTTTATAAGCTGCAATCTGGGTTTTGATACCTTCCAAGGCTTTCTCCTTATCTTGCTCAGCTAAGGCCTTTGCCTGTTCTGCGGTTGAAACCAATTCCTCGGCTTGTGCGATTGTGCGGTTGGCCTTTTTGATTTTCTCCATATAATTCTGCTCCTCGAGCAGTCGCAAAGATTCCTCTATTTCGCCACGGTTAAACAGCTCTATGGCTCGCTGAGCTACAGTATCCACTTCGCTCTCGTCTATGCGGGCAAAAACATCGGCATACTTGTCCATGTTTTGCATGGCAGCCTGAAATTCTTTCTCCAGCGAGTCAAGTTTGCTGTAATAGGTATCAATCTTAAGTTTTTGCTCTTCGTTCTGCTTCTTCAGCTCGGCAAGCTTTTGATCATATTTTTTCTTTGCCTGATTTCTGCCCATGGCAATCAGGTTGTCCTTCTGTTTCTGGAATTCATTGGCATCGCAAAGAATAAGGCATAGCGGCTCCTTTCTTACGGTCCAGTCATCCACCGCTTGTTGGTTAAACACCATCATGCCCTGCTTGGTGACACGAACCTTTCCTATCATCGAACCCATCTTAAGGTCTTTCAGCTCAAGAGTAAAGGTCCCGTTTTTGTCATCGCTCACCTCCCCGCCATCGGAAGCCATCGCCTTGATATACACCCCGCCTAAAGGCGTGCGCTTATTCTTGCCGTTATAGCGGTATGAAACTCCCTTCTGACTCACAGTCTGCGCCTGCAAATTAACGCCCATCGTCACTACTACCGCCAATACGACATAAATAATATATCTGACGTAAGTTTTCATAATTTCAACCTTTCTAATTATCCTTTACTCTTAACACTCTGCTTTTTGTCACCGGCATAGTGAGTATATCGTCCTCTAACATAAGTTTGCTGCTGACTTTATATCTACTGCTCTGTTTCTCCAATGGTATGAAGACTTTCACATACCCTTTTTCATCCGAAACGGCATTTACTCCCGCTATTGTAACCGGGACATTAGCCACGCCACATTCTCTTTTCATGCTCCATAGCCGGAATTCTACATCCCCATAACTATGAGGATTCCGTGCCATATTAATGGTGACAACCTTACTTAGGTCAAGTGTGGTATCGACCGGCAACCAGTCTTTACACTCTACCCTAATCCTTACTTCCCTGCCTAAATCATAAGCCGGGATATTGGCAAAGATAACGTTTTTATCAAGCGATTTAAAGGTGTCGGTTTTAGTCTCGTTCTCAAGCGATATGGAAACTACAGCATCTTTGAGAGGAGGCAAGTTAGCGATGTGCGCCGTCGTCTCCCTGAGTGAGACCGCAACATCGACCGGACGCGAATTAATCCATACCCCTATTATGGCCGCTATAACCATTACTATGCTCGCAATCCATAGAGCGAACTGTTGACGGCGTATCCTGCGGTGACGCTGCCATACGCTGTCAAACTCTACACCCAGGAGCTTTGTGATAAGTTGGATATATGCCCGCTCCCGGTTGAGCCAAGGTCGGCGGTAATTTTTCTCATTTATATTCGCTCCGAGTATCTCCGGCAGTCCAAGAGTTTTTACAACGGGATTTATACATTCCGTTTCCGCATCGCCGCTATGGGGTATGCCGTCGACTATAAAGAAATGTATATTCTTGTCGCGTCCCAGGCTTTGGAAGTAGGCGATTTCCTTGCCCACCCATTCCGACTTTGCAGAATGTGGTGAACAGATAACGATAAGATTCTTCGAGGCCCGTAATCTTTCGCGCAACTCTTCGCTCAAGCCGCCGGGCTGTATGTCCGTCGGCGCGAAAAACACCGGTTTTATAGGCTTTCGTTCCCATCCGCGCTCGCTGCACAAAGCTGCGGGCATACGGTAGCCCTCAAGTCTTTTCTGAAGCTTCCGGCCCCAGGCAAGGTCTTGGCTGTTGTAAGAGATGAATGCGAAATATTTATACTGCTCCATAGTTGATTGGTTACTTCATTTAACCGCCCGCTATTGACCTCTCCTATTTGTTTTCCCGTGAGAATCTCACGCCTAAGATATAGTCGGAGACATTGCAGTCGTAGCTGCGTTCTTTTTCCGAGAGTTTGCTCCAGTCTTTGAGACAGTCGTGCTCAAGTTTCACCTCGTCTTTTGCATCGGCAGGAACATAGCCGAGTATCTCGTGCGACGCCGCCCATCTCAGATGCTCGGTTTTGGCGATATTGATTGCGATGTTTTCAATTTTATCCACGACTTTCTGTCCGTCAGGCCAGACATAGGCGGTCGTACGTGGCTTGCGCGTAAGTTTTGAGAAATCAAAATCTTTGAGCTTGCATAGTTCAAGTGCCTTGTCAGCCAGAATCCGTTTCGTAAGCTCATGCTGACTGTTGGCTACATCCTGAGCCTCTGTACGCCTGAGTTTCATCAGGGCGGCATAAGTGGGCGAAAAGCCTTTCCACGGCTCTATAAGCTGCATGAGCTTGTTTAATCTGTCGTCCCATGCCGAAACCTTGAATTCAGCTTCGGGATTAACTGTTTCCTCGTAGGTCTGAGCATATTGCCGTGCCTGACGTTCCAGCTCGTCGGCTATGATATTGTCGTAGGTAAACGTCTCGCTGTCAAGTCCGAATATATGGATGGGGCCGGAAACTTCCTGTCCGGTTTGTATCTTAGTCTGATGTATGCCGTTCTTGTCCTCTTCAAGTCCGCAGCAATAAGAGGCCCACAGCCTGTTATAGTGTTGGGCTATGGCGCTTATTCTGCCGTCGTCATCATTATGGGCACGGACAAGAATACAGAGTTTTTCCATATCTTTCCTATACCTCGCCGCTGCTTTGAATATCCTTACTCCCAGCGAGATATTAAGCTCGTCGTCATCTGTAGCAATCACAACATAGTTGAGGTTCTCGATCCACCTGTCCTTAAGTTGCTCATAGAACTGAATACTGCGGCAGTCGGCCTCATGAAGGGTAATCATCGCCCCAGGTTTTTCTCCGTCCTTGATAAAGGGCATCGACAGCTCAATGGCTGGGGCATTGGCCACAAACGTCCCGGCAAGGTCAGCCATGTGTTTGTCTACCACATCTATATGGAATTCCGACCGGGCCGAACTACCTTTGTCCCCCTCGTGACTTACGAATGCGCCGAATTCATAGAGGAATCTTACGGAATCCATTCCCACCTCGCTGAATCCCACGACCAGCGCGTTGAAAGCCGAAGATACTGTGGCGTCGCCCTCGATTTCCACAAAATTCACCGGTAGCAGGTCCTTATTGGGTTTCATTTTAAGCAATTCCACGTTTATATGCGACGAATCCACAACCTTTACCTTTATCCGGCCCGAAGGTGTCTGGTCCTCTATTACACGATGGATGCTGTTGTAGCGCGCGAGGCAGTAAAGCACCGCTTCCCGCTCTACTTCATTCTGTTTACCCTCGTCCGAGGCGTTTACAAATTCCTCTATCGTGCTGTCATGCAACAACACGGAGGCATTGTGAAGATTTTCCTTCTCATCGTCCGAGAGAAACAGAAAATGAATCTTTTGATTTGTGTTTCTGAGCAAAAGTTTCTGCAGTTTCTTAAGTCTCAGTGCTTTTCCTAATATATCTTCCTCTTTGTTGCCGACCGATTTTTTCTTAAGATTTGAATATGTTCCCGTAGTAAGACATCCGAGCGACTGCAGCCTCTCAAGCTCCGATGTGGGCATACCTAAAAGATTGAAGATGCGGGCCACTCCAGTCCGTTCATGCAGGTCTTCCTTCTCGGTAAGGGAAGTTCTCACTATCACTATCCTGTAATCTTTTGATTTCTCATCCTTATACTTTTTTATAATGCTTTCAATAAGGTTTATCGAGTTGTCGTTATATCCCCAGAAAACATAGGTCTCGCTCACTTTCCTGGCAAATTTCCTCGATGCCCACCACATGCGCAGACGGGCCATGATATTGAAGCCGAAATATTTGATTAAGAAAAGTGTACTGATTACGGCCGCCAAAAAATGCACCAGCGCGAAATTCATGGAGTAGAACCAGCTCGTGTGGAAAATCTCATGGATTTCAGACACGTCGCTGTCGAAGAGGAATATCTTGAACGCATAAAGTATCGCCATCGGTGCGTTGGTGAGCAGCGAGATATACTGCCCGGTACACATACCTATGTCATATACCACGAATCCGTAAATCCAGACCACAATGAAGCACCATTTCAGGCTTATATCGCGGAATCCGGTGGAAAAATTTCTGGCTATCGCCCTGATCATTACTATGACAAGCACCACGGCAAAGCCCCAAAGAAGGCTCCATGCCGCAAGGCTCCCGTAGTCAAGCCATTCCGGATTGTTAAAAAAATAGTCCCACGACAGCGACGACTTTCCCGCGTCTGCTCCCATGTATTCCGAAAGCGACTCTATTTCCTCTGCCGCGGAATGTGATGATACGCTTAAAAAGTTGTAAAGATGGCTCAAAATCAAGGCTCCTTCCATTGACTGATTATGACTGGTTATTAAAAAACACAAAGATAGTGATTTAATCCGGATTTCTGCGTCTGGGTCTCTTAAAATTCGATTTAAGAACTTTTTGATACAATATCTGTACAATATCCTGGCTGCCCCGGCGTTTTATAGTCAATGAGTCAGAAAAAGTCACATATTGAGTCGGATGTGCAGAGCAAAGCACCCCGGCAAAGCGTCAGTCATCGCTCCGGCGCCGGTCTGCTCCGTCGGCTTACTACACTTACTGCTTTTGCGGTCGTGGCCTTTGCGCTCAGTCCGGCCATCAGCGCCAGGGATTTCAACGACAAGCTTCTCAACCGCCCTTACGCCGACAACCGCTCATGGCACCTCGGCTTCTCCTTCGGCACTTATGTCTCCAATCTCTCCTTCGCCCACAACGGCCTTATTACCGATGACGGCAAGCAGTATCGCGTCGACCAGCCCGATTATCAGCCCGGCTTTTGCGTCAACGGCCTCTTTGCCCTGAGGCTCAACAACTATTTCTCGCTCAGATTCTCCCCCGGCATGTATTTCGGAAGCCGCGACATTACGATTTTCGACTATAACAACCCCGATGTCGACGACCCGCAGCGCGAACAGCGACAGAACGTCAAATCGGCCCTTGTCACCCTCCCCTTCGATGTGAAATTCGCCGCCTTGCGCTACCGCAACATCCGTCCTTACGTCACCGCCGGTGTCATGCCCGTAATCGATGTGGGCAAACAGAGAAACGACTTCCTGAAATTCTCCAAGGCCGACTGCTTCATCACCGTGGGCTTCGGCTGCGACTTCTATCTGCCTTACTTCAAGCTCATTCCGGAGTTGAAATTCTGTTTCGGTCTCAAGGACATACTTCAGCACGACCGCAAGGACCTTGCCGACGAGCCAGAGAAATTCGCAGTCACCCGATCACTCGACAAAGCCACCTCCCGCATGGTTGTGCTCACTTTCTATTTTGAATAATTTCTGTAAACCATAAGTTGAAATACAGCCGTCACATAATTAATATCTCCCTGAGAGCCAAGGTCCTGAAAGTCGTGGTGCTCTTGCTGTTTATGGCCCTGTCTGCCGTCTGGCCCGCAAAGGCGCAGACCGACATGATTTTCAGCCAGTTCTACGATGTCCCTTCGCTCTATAACCCCGCGGCAATAGGTATGGAAGACTATATCCGTATCCGTGCCGGAGGGCGCCTGCAGTGGGTGGGAGTCGACAATGCTCCCAAATCGTTTGTGGGTGTAGCCGACACGCCCTTCAAGCTATTTGGCAAGCGATGGGCCGGCGGTCTCAATGTGCAGACCCTCTCCGAAGGCCTCTACAAGACTCTCAACATCAACGGCCAGCTGGGCTATAAATTCAAAAAGTTCAAGGGCGAATTCACTGTGGCCCTCCAGTTCGGCCTCTACGACCAGAGTTTCAAGGGTTCCGACGTATTCATCCCCGACGATGACAATTTCCATGACCCCGATGACGATGCCATCCCCAAGCAGGACATTCACGGCACCGCCATCGACCTCGGAGCCGGAATCTTCTACAAACACAAATACTTCAGCGCCGGCCTAAGCATGACCCATGCCACCGAGCCCAAAATCAAGCTCTCGGCCGACAGCGAAGGAGGCGGCGACAGCTCTGTCGGCGAAACCGGTACCGAGCGCTACTTCGAGTTCACCGCCAAGCGCCAGCTCTATTTCTTTGCCGAGGGCAATATTCCTATTAAAAACACGTTATATGAAATATTGCCGTCGATTATAGTGCACAGCAACTTCACTTTCACCGGCGGCGAAATCATGGCCCGCGTGAGGTATAAGAAATTCCTCTCCGCAGGTATCGGCTACCGCTACAAGGATGCGATTACCGCAACCGTGGGCGCCGAATTCAAAAACTTCTACATAGGCTACAGCTACGACTACGCCCTCACGGCAATCCGCAAGGCAACATCGGGCAGCCACGAGCTTTTCGTCGGTTACCGCCTGAAGCTCGACCTCGGCGAGAAAAACCGTCACAGGCACAAGAGCGTGAGACTCCTTTGATCCTGATGCTGAGTCTGAAACTATAAACCACTTCTGAGAAAAACAAGAAAATACAAGGATACAAGCTATGACAGCCAACAAAAACCGACATAAAACGATGCGCAGCGCAGCGTCTTCGGCCGTGGGTCTCCTCGCCTTGGCCGCTGTCTCCGCCTCGTGCTCATTCTTAGGCTCGAAATCTTCGGCCGGAGGTGAGGTTACCGGCGTGGGAGGCACCTCCTGGGCCGAACCTACCCCTTACGGCATGGTCCTCATCGACCGCGGCTCAATGCAGATGGGCCCCCAGCAGGCCGACTCTGCCTGGAACCTCAAGGCCGACCCAAAAGGCATGTCGGTCGACGGTTTCTGGATGGACGAAACCGAAATCACAAACAGCAAATACAAGCAGTTTGTGTTCTGGGTACGCGACTCCATCATCCGCGAGCGTCTCGCCGACCCCGCTTACGGCGGTAACGAGGATTTTAAAATCGAGGAAGACAAGGAAGGCAACCCCGTAACTCCCCACCTCAACTGGAACAAGCCCATACCCTGGCGCAACCCCAACGAGGATGAGGAAAGAGCCATCGCCAGCGTCTACCGCACAAATCCCATCACCGGCCAGCGCGAGCTCGACGGCACTCAGCTCAACTACCGATATGAGATTTACAACCACACCGAGGCCGCAAAACGCAAAAACCGCCTCGACCCCCGTCGCCGCGAGTATAACACAGACAAGCCCGTGCCCACGGCCGTGCCCATGATTTCAAAGGACACCGCCTTTGTCACCGACGATGGTGAAATCATCCGCCAGACCATCACCCGCGGTCTCACCGGAGAGTATGACTTCCTAAACACTTATATCGTAAACGTCTACCCCGACACCACTGCCTGGGTCAATGACTTCGAGAACGCCTACAACGAGCCTTACGTCCGTCTCTATTTCTCACACGGAGGCTACAACGACTATCCCGTGGTGGGCGTAAGCTGGGAGCAGGCCAATGCATTTGCAAACTGGCGTACAGACTATCTGCGCAGATCATTGGGCAAGGAAGGCATTTATGTGGAGCCTTATCGTTTGCCAACCGAAGCTGAATGGGAATATGCCGCACGTGCAGGCGTAAGCGAAAACAAATACCCCTGGGAGGGCGACCTCACCATGAGCGACGACAAGGGCTGTTTCTACGCCAACTTCAAACCCCAGGAGGGCAACTATGCTAAGGACGGTCAGGTCATAACCTCCCGCGTCGGCACTTACGCGCCTAATGATTTCGGCCTCTACGACATGGCCGGTAACGTTTCCGAATGGACCTCCACGGCCTATACCGAGAGCGTAGGCAAGCTCACAAACGATCTAAATCCCGAATACCGCTACAACGCCGCTCAGGAAGACCCCTACAAGATGAAGCGCAAGATTGTGCGCGGAGGCTCATGGAAAGACGTGGCACACAATATCCGCTCCGACCTCAGAATGTGGGAGTATCAGAACGAACAGCGTTCCTACATCGGCTTCCGCTGCGTAAGGTCTCACATAGGCTTCGCCAAAGGCCAGAAATCAGGCAAGAAGTAAGCGCTATTTACCTATACGCCAATAAGCCCGTAATCCCATATTCAATTCAGCAAATCTCAATTTCAACCGGAAATGACTAAAATAGAAAAATATCGCCGTGGTCTCGGCTCGTTCATTGCCTCCGAAGGCGGCCAGCGGTTTTTCAACTTCGCATACTCCATAGGCGCCGCCATCGTAATCTGGGGTGCCCTCTTCAAGATTCTTCACCTCCCCGGCGGCAACACGCTGCTCTCCGTGGGTATGGGCACCGAGGTGCTTATGTTCGTCCTCACCGCCTTCGACCGTCCTCCCCGCGAATACAAGTGGGAGAAGGTTTTCCCCGTGCTTGAGAAGAAAGGCAAAGGCGAAGAGCTTACATCCGAGGAAGAGCAGATCGTCGAGGACTATACCCGCCAGCATCCCGAGGCCATAGCCACCGTGGCCGCCGGCAGGATTTCGACCCATGCCGCCAAAGCCGCTGCCGAAGAAGCTGCCGAAGTCAAAGGTGCCGATATCGACGCCGCAGCTCTCGCCGACTCTGTAACCGACCTCTCCCGGCAGCTCGCCAAGCTCAGCGAAACCACTGCCAAGCTCAACGAAGTCTCCGACGTGCTCCTCCAGAGCTACGCCGCCGTGACACAAAACAGTGAGTCTATCATCCACGCCTCCAAGGGCTATGTCGAGCAGATGAAGGACCTCGACCGCAACATCGGCGGCCTCAACACCATCTACGAGATTCAGCTCAAGAGCGTTTCGTCTCAGCTCGAGTCGATCGACCGCGTCAACCGCGGCATCAAGGATATCCGCGACATGTACGAGAAATCGGCATCACAGAGCGGCCGCTACTGCGAGGAGACAGAGAAGATGGCCCGCTACATGCAGCAGCTCAACTCTATTTACGAAAAGATGATCGCAGCCATGACCGTAAATATGTACCGTCCCGGCGCTTTCGACATTTCCTCCCACTCAGAGGAGGTCCGCGACCGTGAGAACCTACGTAACCAGACACCCAACTACTAATTAAAATGGGAACTAACAACACACGCCTCTCGCCCCGTCAGAAGATGATCAACCTGATGTACATCGTGCTGACGGCGATGCTTGCGCTCAACGTCTCGAGCGATGTGCTCGACGGCTTCACGCAGGTCAACGAGGGTCTGAATCTCTCCAACGCAAACGTTTCTGAGCGAAACACGGCAATATATGCCCGTCTCGAGGCTTTTGCCGCCCAGAATCCCGAAAAGGGCGGTCCCTGGCTCGCAAAGGCCACCGAAGTCCGCAAGGCTACCAAGAATCTGTCCGCGATGATTGATTCGCTCTCCCTGGAGATTGTGAGAGAGGCCGACGGTCCCGAAGGTAATCCCGCCGATATTAAGAACCGCGACGACCTCGAATCCGCCGCCGTCGTGATGCTCTCGCCCGGACGGGAAAACGGTGCCAAACTGCGTCAGAATGTCGACAGCTACCGCGAGCTCGTCATCTCGATGCTCTCCGACTCGGTCAAGATAGGCAACATCCGCCGCACTCTCTCCACAGCTTCAGTCAAAACGCCCGGCACAGTGCTCCCGCGCAGCTGGGAGTCGGCAAGATTCGAGCAGCAACCCGTTGTGGCCGCCGTCACTCTCCTTGCCAAGCTCCGTAACGATGTGCTCTACTCCGAGGGTGAGGCGCTCAGCTCGCTTCTCGCCGCAGTAGACGCAAACGACGTGAGGGTCAACGAGCTCAACGCTTTCGTCATGCCCCAGTCACGTATGGTGATGCGTGGCGGCAAATACTCGGCAAACATCATGCTCG
>CAYZFL010000089.1:0-10180 GCA_964477785.1 uncultured Bacteroides sp. | reverse complement strand
CCAAGGCAAAATTCAAAAAAACTGCGTCGTAGTGATTTACGGCGCAGTTTTTTATTGATTGAAATAAGATCTTTATCTCTTATTTGAGAATTTTTAGTGTGTCGGAGGCGGTGCGGGCGATGTAGAGCCCGGAGGGAAGGGCCTCGAGAGTTACTACGGGTGATGCGGCCTCCATTACTTTGCGGCCATCGAGTCCGTAAATCTCCACCTTGGCGCCGTCGGCTACGAAGAGCATGCCGTCGCGGTATGAGAGAGCCTGCTCCTGCGATGCTGCGATGTCGCTTATGCCGGCGTTGCCTTCGATATAGAAGGCCGGCGAAATAGTCTGTTCCGATGTGTTGCCCTCGTTGTCTGAAAGCGAAATCTTCACGTCATACCATCCGTTTGAACTCTTCTCGCTTATTGCGGGAAGGGTGGCTCCGTAAACTGCCATGTTCTGTGACGAGGTGGCCCCGCGTACAAGGCTTAGAGGCAAATCTGTGTATTTGTCGGTGGCGTAGGGAGCGTATGCGACGTTGATTGTACGGGCATCCATATAAGAATATGTGCGGCCGTTACCGTTGGTGTCGCCGCCGGCAATCCTTACGTCAATCCGGTCGGTGGCCGAGAATTTGCTCCTGGGCATACCCTGGGCGTCAACAAACATAAGCATCTGTGCCGTGGGAGCGCACACGTCGTTGCGGTTCTCGTCGTAGTTTACGGTTAAGGTACTCATTCCGGGTATGCCGTCGACCTTCACGTTACGGTTGATGAATTCGCCGGTCACCTTGCCTTTCTGATGTCCGTCGCCCGCGAAAGTAACGGCCCAGTTGTTGACAGCGGCTATCGGTGCTGTAAACACGTTCTTGCCATCGAGTGATATTTTGGCCTCGAGTGCTGTGGTGCTGCTCTGTATCTGCTCGCCGTAGCGGCCAAAGACAAAAGGCTGATATTGTACCGAGCGGTTGCCGTTGACATCCACCGAGTGCATAACCATCATGGTGAGGGGCACGTTGTCGCCCATCGTCCCCGAGAAGTTGTCACGGGGGAAGGTAAAGAAATTGTTCTGCAAATTCTCGTATGAGATGCCTTTCTGCGTGATATTGAGTATCGGACCAGTGATGGCGAGCTGGTTGCGCTGGTCGCTGTCGGCTATGGGTTCGTCCTTCTCGAAGCTCTTAAGCTGAATCTGAAGCCGGAAGTCCGACTTGGCTATATCCTCTCCTCCCGAATTGCTGTAATATATCACCGGATTAGCCTCTTTCTGATAGCCGTTGAGGGTGATAAGGTAGTAGTTTTTTGCATAGGCCCAGACATCGAATCTCGAACCGTTTTCGCGTGTATAGAATTCCTGAGAGGGAGTATGGAGGAATTTTTCTTCTATCTTGTTGAATACGGTATTCTTTACCGGCTGCCCGGGGGTGCCTTTGGCCTCGAGCACCACCATATAGGCGTCATTCTTGTCGCTGATGGCAAGTCGCAGAAGAGTCGACCGGTATTTGTCGCTCACATTGTTGATATAATAGTTAAATGAATTGGGTATGCCGCTGCCGTCGTCAACCATGTGGGAAGTGGCCTGGGTCACGGCCATGAACTCACCGTAGTCCTGATGGTAAATCATGTTGGCGAGCGTCTCGAAATAGATGTTCGCTTCCGTATAGTCGAGTTCTCGGGTACCGTCGGCTTTCTTTCGGCTGACGGGGTGCTGATAAGGTTTGCCGTCGGGGGTTACGGCCTGGAATTCAACAAAATTCGTAGCTTCGGCCACATCGAAAGTGAGTTCTGTGTCGCCAGAAATTTCCACGCCTTCCTTAACTACGATATAGTAAGGGTAGTAGATGTTTTGCTGAACACCCTGATAGACGAACCTTGAGTCGGGGATGCAATAGGTTACGGCAATATCGTATTTGCCAGCGCCCAGACTGGCTGTGGTGGATGTTGCGGTGGTTTTGAGAAGGCTCAGTGACGGTTTCTTGCCCGATGTGAGGATTGAGAGCTGGTTGGGCACGAATTTGCCGGGCTCGTATTTGTAGTTGATTTTTACCTGGCAGTTTCCGGCACAGGGCTCGTTGGGCAGTTCTATCGTCTTGGCCTTGATGGCCGGTTCCCTTAGGGAAGCCTCAGGAGCCTCTGCCTGCACTGCGCCGGCAAGAAAGAGGGCGCACACCGTCGCGATTATCGTTTTTTTCATTGTTCTGTTTTTTGAAGTTTTTATCCCCCGGGAGATTGTTTCCCGGGGGGGATTGATTTATTTATTGAGCATTTTCACCGTGCGTGACGTTCCGTCGGTATAGTTGATCACCACTATATAGATACGTCCGTCGGTTTCGAGAGGTTTGGCCACGAGAAGGCCGTCGAGGGTATAATAGCAGGTCGATGCCACTTCTTTCTCGTTTATCAGGTCTTCCACGCCCGCTACTTTAAAGATGGCGCAGTAAAACTTCTTGGTATAGCCCGCTGCGGCATTGGTTGCGGTGATTGTGCCCTGGCCTGTCTTTACCGAGTATGCTGTGCCCTTAATGATGTTGAAGTAGTCGTCGCATGTCCATACAAGGCCTTCGGCGCGACGAAGTGTGATGGCTTCGGTCACCATAGCGGCGTTGTTGTTCTGGGCCATCTCGGCGATGGTCGTGCGGCCCGCTTTCACCTTGGCCTCGTCGGCAAATTGCTTAAGCACGGGATACATGCCTGCGTCAAACTGCCACAGAGTCTCGTCCATATCGGCGAGTACCTTGCCCGAAACGAGTTCCGATGTGAGTATGGGGATGGTCACGGGCTCTTTTTCGCCGCCGCCGCCGGGATTGAATGTGAAGTCTTCGTTTGAGACGGCCATCACCCGGTTGATCTGGCGGTCATAATAAAGTTTGATGGGAAATTTGCCCGCCATGCTGGCCTTGTTGCCGAAGATATTGCCCGACAGAGCTGTGTTTTGCGAATTCACGATGCCGTAGTTGAGGCAGAATTCAGCCAGGCCGAATGTGCCCAGCAGGCCGCCCACTTCTAGTTCACCGCTTACGGTGCCTAAGTTGAGGCAGTTGCGTATTATGTTGTTGCCTTCGGTGGCGAAACCTGCGATGCCGCCCACGTTGGAATTATATCCCTGGTTTTCGGGGATATTGGTGGTAAGATGCTTCGATGTTACATCGCCGGCGTTGACACATTCTTCTATGGTGCCCACATTGTTGCCCGAGATGCCGCCGGCCTGAAGGGCGCCTGTGGTCACATTGCCCGCGTTGTAACATCCCTTTACTGTTGTACCGACCATGTTGCGGCCCACTATACCGCCCGCCACAGAGCTGAACGCCGTGACATCGGCATAGTTGCGGCAGTTTTCGATTCTTGCATTGCCGGTCATTTCAGCTGCGATACCGCCTATTGCCGAATAACCCTCGATGCGGCATGATTTGTCGATGACGAGGTTCTTTACCACGCCGCCGTTGCCTATGCGGCCTATGAACGATGAGTAAGATCCTATGTTGTGGCATTCATCCTGGTTGAGAGTGCCTATGCCGTCGGGAGCGTCAGCAGGTTTCACGGTCCATGCCACGCGGCCGATCTTCATGTTTTTGATGCTGTGGCCGCGGCCGTCGAGCACGCCGCAGAAGCACACGTCGTTTTTAAGCTTGAAGTCGTTGGCTACCGAGATACCCTTGAAGTCTTCGCTGTATGCGAGGTCTATGTCATTGGCGAGGGCGAAATACTTGCCTACGAATTTCTCTTTGGAAAGTGCCTCCTGCAGTGTTGACGCGCAAGTGAGCTGAGACAGCTTTATGAGGTCTTCCTTGCTTTTGAGCAGCCATGGCGAGGCTTCCGTGCCATCGCCCTCGAAGGGTCCGGCGGCCTGCCCTTCTCCGGTATAGAGTATGGGTATGCGCTTCACCAGAGTGCCGTATGTGGCCGTGAGCATGTCGGGCTCGGTCATTTTTGTTGACGGTACATTGAGGCTCGTGCCCGAGATTGTGAACCGGGCGCCGTTGTTGAGTGTCCACTTGAGACCCTCGGCAGATGAGAGTCTGCCCGTCGTGGAGATATTGGCGACAGTCTCGCCGGCGCCGAGCGTAAGCACTATCTGGCTCGCCTGTGCCAAAGTGGTTTCCGATGCAAACTGTTTGAGCACGGGATAACGGCCGTTTGCAAACTGCCAGATGTTGGAGTCGAAGTTGGCGGGCGCCGTTACCGTTGTGAGCTCGGATGTCGCACAGCCGTTGATGCCTTTGAAGGGTGCTCCGGAAACGGCGCCGCAGGTGAGTATCTGAGTGTCATAGTAATTGTCGGAGGTGGCGGCTGACTGATACGATGATCCTATATATTTGCCGCCTATCGCGCCGCATTCTTTACCGCCGGTCGTGGTCACCATTCCGTAGTTTATGCAGTTTTTGATGCAGTAAAAATCGTAGGTGATGCCTCCCGCCAGGTCATAGGCTGAAACATTGCCCGTATTGAGGCAGTTTGAAATCACATCCATGTTTGCCCTGCCGGCGATGCCGCCGCAGCCCACGAGCGATGTGCTGCCTTCGGGCTTTGCGGTGGTGATTCCTTTGATCGCCACATCGCCGGTGTTGGCGCAATATGAGATTTTGCCGAGGATGTGACCGCCGATGCCGCCTACCGAAGAGTCCCCTCCGGTTACGTTGCCGGCGTTGAAGCACGATACAACTTCGCCGTTGGCCACATATCCCACTACTCCGCCTACGCGCACGCTGTAGCCCGTCACGGTAGCGTAGTTGCGGCAGTTTTCGATTTTTGAACCGGCGGCAGCAGAGCCTACCACGGCGCCGGTCTCCTTGTAGCCTGAGATACGGCAGTCGCCCGCGATATTCAGATTCTTTATCTGACCGCCCGCGCCCAGCTGACCTATGAAACCGGTGCCCGTGCGCGACGTCTGGGCATTGGGTGTGCCTAAAGTATTTTCAGTGGGGCGAACCGTCCATACCACCCCTTCGAGAGACATGCCGCTTATGGTGTGGCCGTCACCGTCGAATACACCCTGGAAATTGATCGATTTGGCTACCGTGGTGTTTGACGTGGTGCAGATGCCCTTGAATTCGGCCGTGTTTTCGAGGTTGATGTCATTGGCAAGCTTGAAATACACGCCTTTGAAGGCGCTTACATTACCCATCTGGGAGATTTCGTCAGTCGAAGTGGCCTTCGACAGCTCTACCAGGTCGGCTTTGGTTTTGATCAGATAGGGGTCGGCCTGTGTGCCCGAACCGCTGAAACTGAGAGTCGGTGCCGCGCCCGCAACTGGTGCGGACAGGGCTGCCGCTAACGATAATAGAGTAAAAATTTTTCTCATGTCTTATTATATATGATTGGTAGTCTTGATGATGAATGGCCGGTGTTTTGAAAACTTCGGGAAGATAATTCGCATGAAGTTTGTAATCGCCGCATATTAGTTTAAATTAACGAATTATAAGGCCTTATGCCTCAATTTATTGCAAAGTTAACCAGCAGTGCCTCCAGTGTGATTAACTTGCGATAAAAACTATGAAAATAGACAATCTTTAACAAAATACAGCCCGGCCCCGGCTCGGATACCTCTGATTTCCCTGATTTTCCTGATTCTCCTGTTGCCGCTCCCCCCCCCTCCGATTATTTTCCCTCTCTAATTTGCTTATAAGGCGGAAAAGGCTTAACTTTGCAGTTGCAACCCGATTATTAACTAATATACCAAGACTTGGATACAGATCCTTTGCCGGCGTTGTCGGCATTTTTACCTCTAATACAAACATCAGCCGCCCCCACGATGAGCCTTTCGCAAATCATTGCGCTGGCGGTCGCGCTTCTGGCACTCCTCGTGTCGGCTTTCGTCTCCGGCAGCGAGATTTCGTTTTTCTCTATCGGTGCCCAGACACGCGAGGAGCTTGAGGAAAGCTCTTCGGGGCGTAAGGTAAACCGCCTTCTCAAAAAGCCCGAAAAGCTTCTTGCCACCATTCTGATTACCAACAATCTGGTAAACGTCACCATCGTCGTGCTTTGCAACTTTGCTCTGGGACCGGTCTTCACCGGCATGGCCTCGTGGCTAAGCTTCGTCCTCCAGACCGTTATCCTTACCTTCCTGATTCTGCTTTTCGGCGAGATTCTCCCTAAAATCTACGCGAACAATTTTCCCGTGCAGTGGGCCAGGTTCGCTTCCGGGGGGATTGCTTTTCTGGTTAAGCTTTTCTCGCCTCTCTCCTCCATGATGGTCCGAAGCACACGCATCGTGAGGAAAGTGGTGACAAAGCAACCCAAAAACATCACCGCCGACGAGCTTTCCACCGCCCTTGAAATTACCGACGTAAAAGCCGGAGACCAGAAAGACATGCTCGAAGGCATCCTTAAATTCGGCGACACCACGGCCGAGGAAATCATGACTCCACGCACCGAGGTCACAGACCTCGAGCTCGACATGGACTTTGATGAGGTGATGAAAATCGTGATCGAAAGTGGTTATTCACGTCTGCCGGTCTGCGACCGTTCGCTCGACAATATCAAGGGCATTTTATACTCGCGCGACCTCCTGCCTTATATCGACAACCGCACCACAACCACTGAGGGCGGCGATGCGCCCGGGAGCAAGCGCCTCGTTGCAAAGCCCATAAGCTGGCAGTCGCTGGTGCGTAAGCCTTATTTCGTACCCGGAGCAAAACGTATCGACGACCTCCTTGAGGATTTCCGCCGCCTCAAGATGCACCTCGCAATCGTGGTCGACGAATACGGCGGCACTCAGGGCATTGTCTCGCTCGAGGACGTCCTCGAGGAAATAGTGGGCGATATTTCCGATGAATATGATGAGGACGAGACAACCTTCCGCCGACTGCCCGACAATTCGTTTATCTTCGACGGCAAGACCCTCCTCACCGACTTTTTCCGCATCACGGACCTCGACGAGGACGACTATAAGGATGTGACCGACGATGCCGAGACTCTTGCCGGCATGATCCTGACAATCAAGGGCGATTTTCCCGCCGCCAAGGAGACTCTGGTTTACGGCCGCTGCCGCTTCCTCGTGCTCGAGATTTCAGAACACCGCGTCGCAAAGGTAAAGGTCACAATTCTCCCTCCTGCCGAAGACGATTCGGCAAAGGAGTGAATTTTTTAAGAAATGCGTCGCAAAGACAAAAAAATAAAATATATCAGACAGACCGTCGAGGTGAGGATATCGCTCCGCAAGGTTGCCATAGGCGTGCTCGTCGTCGTTGCGCTGGGCCTCGGCCTCTGGTTTCTGCTCACTCGTGAGGAGAGTCGCCCCGCTCCGGTGCCGCGCCACAAGGCCTATGTCAGAGTCGAGGCGCCCGCCCCGCTTTACCGCGAGGTAAAAGGCCAGGCCGCCACTTTCGACATCAGCGCCGCAGCCGCTCTTACCCCGCATCCCGACAATCCCGGATGGTACGACGTCGTTTATCCTTCGGGCGGTTTCACCCTATATATCAGCTCGATAAAAGTGCCTCGGGACGAACTCGAAAGCAACATAGCATCGAGGCTCGAAAGAATGCGGATGAATGTAGCCGGGTCCTCCGGTGCCGATGCCGTCGACCTCAAAGGCAAAGACGGATTCGAGGGTATAATCATCACCGCCCCAGCATCCTGTTCAACACCCGTGCAGCTTCTTATGGCCGACAGTCTCGGCAGCGTGTTCGCCGCCACAATGTTTATCTCCGACCCTGCCGCAGCCTCCGATGCCGAACTTTACCGCCCGCAGGTCGAATTTGTGAAACGCGACCTTCTGCATCTCGCATCCGAAATCAGAAAATAATTTATGGAGGATGAGATTAAGTTTTTCCGGTTCCGACAAATTCGTCTGGCGATCTGCGAGATAGAGCCTTCTGGCACAATACGCCGTCTGAGGGAGAAAGCGGCTGTCACACGCCTTACCCGCTTACTTCTCGGTCATGACCTTACAATTGGTCATCAGCCCGATGGGCGCCCCTTCATTTCGGCAAGTCCCGATTTTCAATCTCCGGAAATAAGTATTTCACATTCAAGAAATTATGCGGCTGTGGCTATTGCTCCCCCACATTGTCGTACGGGCATTGACATCGAGGATACAGATCGGCTCTCCCAGTTCTCGCGTCTTGCCTCTAGAGTATTGAACGATAAGGAAATAGAGAAATATTCTTCCGCGCCCGATGGTCTTCTCAAAGCCTGGACGCTCAAAGAGGCGGCTTTCAAGGCCTCGCATCTCCATCCCGTCGACTTCCTGCACGATATATTTCTGCCGGAGGCCGCATCCGATATAATCCATATCCACAAAAAATCGGCAGAAGAATCTCTAAAAATATTCTATTCCGGAGAAGTACTGCCCGGCCTGATTCTCAGCGTGGTTTCATCGCATTTTTAGTCGTTTGCGGTTTAAGATTGCCTACTTTTTGTCTTGTTACGATTTTTAATTGAGATAAGGCCATTAAACCCGGTGACATATTTTTTGTCAAAAATAGTGAACAATATATAAATTCGGCTTGTTTGAGCTAAAAAGGGTTTTAAGCCTATGGCTGCTGTAGATTCATATCATTCGATGATAGCGGGCTTTTCCCTGAATTATAACTCCTCCAATTAATAGTAATCACTAAAAATAACTAACTTAAATCACGAATCGAAATGAAGATTAAGAAATTCTTACTGGCGGCTACCGCATTGCTGGCAGTTGCCGGAGCTTCGGCTCAGAAATCAACCTACAGTAACAACAAGGCTTTTTTCGGAGCGAGACTTTCGCTTGACATTACGTGCCCCGGCGAAGCAAAAGACGATCATGTAAGCATCGACGCTTTCAAATCTGGAGTTGGCGTCGACGGAGGAGTAATTTACAACATTCCATTCTACCGAAACTTCTACTTCGAGCCAGGCCTTAGCCTCTATTACAACACAACCGGCCTTGATAAAGATGTTTTTGAAGTCGACGGCAGCCTCCGTGAATTCGGTTTCCGCGTCCCCTTCAAGTTCGGTTATCGTTTCGATTTCCGTCCCTGCAGCCTCTTTGTGTTCACCGGTCCTGAATTCGAGTGCGGTCTCAGCGGCAAGATCCATGCAAAATCCGGTAAGGTTTCAGAATCTACCGATATGTATGACGACTTCAACCGAGCATCCCTGGGCTGGCTCTTCGGCGCCGGTCTCAGCGTCGATAATTTTTATGTTCAGCTCGAGCAGAAAATCGGTGTCACAGACCGAATGAAGGACGACGGCACCTGGCGCAACGGTCGTTTCTCTCTCTCCATTGGCTACAATTTCAAATAATAATACTTTATACACAAGAAATTCCTGAAACAAGACCCTTCCGAAACTCTCGGATGGGTTTTGTCGTTATATTTTAAGCATCGGGAATCCGGGATTTTGACGGACCTCCGATAAGAGAATTTAACTAAAGAAATTTTTCTTTAATCGATATAAAATTCGTACCTTTGCAGTTGAAAAAGGTACACCAATAGGAACATATATAAAATTACTAACATAGCATTAATAACCAACAAATTATGAGCAAACTTGAAGAAGTGAGGGCCGCCCGCCTTCCGCAAATCAAAGCCGACCTTGCCAAATATGGCATCTCCGGTACAACTCAAGTGATCTACAATCCCACATACGAAGAGCTTTTCAAAGACGAAACCTGCCCCACACTGGAAGGTTATGAGAAAGGCGTGCTCACAGAGCTTAACGCTGTTGACGTGATGACCGGCGTTTACACCGGCCGCTCGCCCAAAGACAAATTCATCGTTCTCGACGAAAAGTCAAAGGATACTGTATGGTGGACCACCGAGGAATATAAAAACGATAATAAGCCCGCTACCCAGGAAGCCTGGAAAGCTTGCAAGGAACTCGCAATCAAAGAGCTTTCTGACAAGACTCTCTATGTGGTCGACGGTTTCTGCGGCGCCAACAAAGACACCCGTATGTCGGTTCGCTTCATCATGGAAGTGGCCTGGCAGGCTCATTTCATCAAGAACATGTTCATCGTTCCCACCGAGGAGGAGCTGGCCAACTTTGAGCCGGACTTTGTGGTGTACAACGCCTCCAAGGCCAAGGTGGAGAACTACAAGGAGCTGGGCCTCAACTCCGAGACGGCGGTTGTGTTCAACATCACCTCTCGTGAGCAGGTCATTCTGAACACCTGGTACGGCGGCGAAATGAAGAAGGGTATGTTCTCTATGATGAACTACTACCTGCCGCTCAAGGGCATTGCCGCCATGCACTGCTCTGCCAACACCGATATGGATGGCAAGAACACCGC
>CAYZFL010000088.1:0-10289 GCA_964477785.1 uncultured Bacteroides sp. | reverse complement strand
GACTACTCCAAGCTGTCGTGGACACAGGTCGAGACCGGTTCGGCCATCACCTGGAAATATCCCTCATGCGTGCTTCAGGGCGAAGGATCGCGCGGCGAATTCTACTCTGTGGCCGTCACCAACAACTATCAGCAGGCCGACACCGGCACCAAGATGATACACCTGGGCCGCAATTCCAGCTCGACAATCGTGTCGAAAGGCATATCGGCAGGCCACAGCGAAAACGCATACCGCGGACTCGTAAAGGTAGCTCCCGATGCCACCGGTGTGAGAAACTACACGCAATGCGACTCGCTGCTCTTAGGCAGCAAATGCGGCGCGCATACCTTCCCTTACATGGACATAATGAACGATACGGCGGTGGTGGAGCACGAGGCAACGACATCGAAGATATCAGACGACCAGCTCTTCTACTGCAACCAGCGCGGCATACCAACCGAGGACGCCATAGGCCTCATAGTCAACGGCTATGCCAAGGAAGTGATGAACAAACTGCCTATGGAATTCGCAGTCGAGGCTCAGAAATTGCTGAGCATCACGCTCGAAGACTCCGTGGGATAAGGCATTGAAATATAAGCAAACATAAAACTCAGAAAAGATGAGCGACAATATAAAAGACAAGTGCAAGCCCCTGCTCGAGGTGCGCGACCTTCGCGGCGGAGTTGAGGGCAAGGAGATACTAAAGGGCATCAATCTCACGGTTATGCCGGGCGAAGTCCACGCCATAATGGGCCCTAACGGCAGCGGCAAGAGCACACTCTCGGCCACACTCGCCGGCGACCCTCGCTATCAGGTTTACGGTGGCGAGGCATATCTCAACGGCAAGGACCTGCTGGCACTCTCGCCCGAAGACCGCAGCCACGAAGGCCTCTTCCTCTCCTTCCAGTACCCAGTGGAAATACCGGGAGTGTCGATGGTAAACTTCATGCGTGCTGCCATAAACGCCAAACGCAAATATTTCGGTGAAGCACCACTCTCGGCAGGCGAGTTCCTGAAGATGATGCGCAAAAAACGCGAAATTGTGGAACTCGACAACAAGCTTGCCTCGCGCTCGGTGAACGAAGGCTTCTCCGGCGGCGAGAAAAAGCGAAACGAGATATTCCAGATGGCAGTACTGGAGCCCAAGGTGTCAATACTCGACGAAACAGACTCAGGTCTCGACATCGACGCCCTGCGCATCGTGGCCAGCGGCGTGAACAAACTCAAATCGGCCAACAACGCCACCATCCTCATCACACACTACCAGCGTCTGCTCGACTATATCAGGCCCGACTTCGTGCATATCCTCTACAAGGGACGCATAGTTTACTCCGGCGGACCTGAACTCGCTCTCGAGCTTGAGGAGAAAGGCTACGACTGGATTAAAGAGAAAGTCGACGCAGAACTTTGACAAAAGACCAAAGGACGCACAAATGATTGACAAAACATTAAAACAATATACCGACCTTTATCTCCGGCACCGGGAGGCATTCGACAGCCATGAGGCCGAGCCGATGAGGCAGAAGGCACTCGCGAGGCTCGAAGAGGCAGGCCGTCTGCCGCGCAAGGGCGACGAAGGCTTCAAACAGTTTTCGGTCGAAGAGTTATTCGCGCCCGATTACGGCATAAACGTGTCGCGCTTAGGCACCGAGACGCCCACGGCGCAGGAACTCGCCCTGCTGAAAAAATTCCGTTGCGGAGTACCCAACATCTCCACTCTCGAGATATATGTGCTCAACGACCGGCTCGTCATCCCGCCCAACACACAGAAAATAATACCCGCCGGACTTGAAATATCGTCGCTCGCATGTTCCGGCAAAGCGGGAGCGTTGCAGCCGGGCGAAAACTCGGCGAAAGACGGCGATGCTGCGGCCGCTGTCAACACCCTGCTGTGGCAGGACGGCATACGCATATCGGTAGCCAAAGGGACTAAGGTTGAAAAGCCCATACAGATTGTAAACCTTCTCGGCTCGACAGTGCCTCTGGCAGTATTCCGCCGCATAGTCATCGACATGGAGGAAGGCGCCGAGGCCCGTGTGCTCTTCTGCGACCACACCACCGACGGCACCCCCCCGTCACTCGCCCATCAGGTGATCGAGACCCGTCTGGCCGAAAACGCCAGGCTGGAGATTTACGACATCGAGGAGTCGAGCTACGACACATCGCGACTGTGGCAGCTCTTCGCCGACCTGAATTCTTACTCTTCGCTGAGAGTCAATCTCTCATCGCTGCTCTGCGGACGATCGCGCAGCGGGCTGCATGTAAACATGCTCGGATCCGGAGCAGAATACTATGCCTCAGGCATGGCCATAGGCGACAGAGAGTCTGTAATCGACGTGAATTCGAGGGTAATGCACCGCACGGGTGACTGCCATTCAGACCAGCTGTTTAAATTCGTGCTCAACGACAGTTCCAAAGGCGCCTTCGAGGGTCTTGTGACGGTATTGCCGGGAGCCGACCGCACAAACGCCAACCAGACCGACCGCAACCTGCTGCTCTCGCCCGACGCCAGAATGCATGCCGAGCCACAGTTGCTTATCAATTGCGACGATGTGAAATGTACGCACGGCGCATCTACAGGCCAGCTCGACCAGCGAGCGCTCTTCTATCTGCGCTCGAGGGGCATCCCCCTGAAAGAAGCCGAAAGCCTGCTTGTGCGCTCGTTTATGACCGACGTAATCGACGCCATATCGCTCGAGCCGCTCAGAGACCGTATGCATCATCTCGTTGAGATGCGCCTCTCTCAGGACGAGAACAAGCCATGCCTCACATGCAAGGCAAGGCAATAAGAGCCCGGCAACTAAAATCTAAAATTCAATCAACAGAGATTCAATATGTCGCTTGACATTCAGAAAATAAGGCAACGTTTCCCTATACTTGAACGCAAGGTATACGGCAAGCCGCTGATATATCTCGACAACACTGCCACGTCACAGACACCATCGTCTGTGGTAGAAGAGGTAAAGGAAATGTATTATGCCCACAAGGCCAACGTTCATCGCGGAGTCCACTGCCTGTCTATGGAAGCCACGGAGGCCATGGAAGCCACCCGCGAGAGGGTTAGGAATTTTATCAATGCCTCATCTACCGAGGAGATAATCTTCACCCGAGGCACCACCGAGGCCATCAACCTCGTGGCTGCCACATACGCCGCACAGATGCTCTCACCCGGCGACGAGATAATCCTCACCGAGATGGAGCACCACTCAAACATAGTGCCCTGGCAATTGGTAGCCTCCCGAAACGGTTTGAATATCAAGGTTGTGCCCATCAAATCAGACGGTTCTTTCGACTTCGAGGCTTATAAAAAGCTGTTTACCGAGAAAACACGTCTGGTGGCCTTCGCGCACATATCAAACGTGCTCGGCACGGTGAATCCGGTAACCGATATCATCGCTGAGGCCCACAAGCACGGATGCGTTGCGCTGGTCGACGGTGCACAGGCGGTGGCCCACTGCCGGGTGGACGTGCAGGCATTGGGAGCAGATTTCTACGCCTTCTCATCGCATAAAATGTATGGTCCCTGCGGCATGGGTGTGCTTTACGGACGCAAAGAACTGCTGGAGAAAATGCCTCCCTTTCAGGGCGGCGGCGAGATGATAGGACATGTGAGCTTCGAGGGTACGACCTGGGCCGAGCTGCCATACAAATTCGAGGCCGGCACTCCCGACTTCGTCGATGCCGCGGCATTCTCCAAAGCAATGGACTTCATAGATGAGATTGGCATAGAGACCATAGCTACTCACGAGGAGGATCTGCTGAGGTATACCACCGAAAAGATGATGGAGATACCCGGCATGAGGATATTCGGCAGTGCGCCGGGCAAATGCGCGATTATCTCGTTCCTGCTCGAGCGCGGCCACCACTACGACACGGGCATGATGCTCGACAAGATGGGCATAGCCGTGCGCACCGGCCATCACTGCGCCCAGCCGCTCATGCACAGGCTCGGTATCGAAGGTACGGTAAGGGCCTCGTTCGCAGTATACAACACCTTCGAGGAAGCCGATGCTTTCATCTCAGCGCTTCAAAAAATCGCAAAACTCTTCCAATAACCGAATTTTATTCTTAACTTTGCACGTCTTTAACGTAGACACACAGCAAGGGCCTGGTAGTTCAATGGATAGAACGGGAAATTCCTAATTTTCAGATTTGGGTTCGATTCCCAGCCGGGCTACGGAAATTGGCGAGGCTTGTATGGATAACATGCATACCTCGCCACTTTTTATCTTTAAGCCGGCTTACAGCAGGATTAAGGAACTTTTGACGATAAAAGTCCGTTTGAAATGGCCGGATGTTGAAATTATTATATTAAATTTGCAAAATATGAGCACAAGGCACAGCAGCCAGTCCGAGTATGAAGTTCTGAGCATAAGGAGGGCCACAGCCGCCGACATGCCGCAGATACTGAAACTCGTAGCCGGAGCCAAGAAATACATGCGCAGCAAGGGCAATCTCACACAGTGGGCTGGCCCCTACCCCTCGCACGACGATATAATGCGCGATATAGAAAATGGCAATTTCTATGTGATATGCGATGAAAAGGGCCATCTGTTTATGTGCTTCGCCTTCATAATAGGCAAAGACCCTTTTTACGGATCGATACGCGATGGGGAGTGGATCGACGACACGAAGCCATACGGTACGATACACCGCATGGCCTCATCGGGGGAAATACCGAGACTTTCCGACCTCGCCTTCGCCTGGTGCTTCACCCGCATAGGCAATCTGAGAGTCGATACCCATGCCGACAATGCCACCATGCTCATGGCCATAGAGCGGAGCGGCTTCAAACGCTGCGGCATAGTGAAAATGGGTGACGGCACCCACCGCACAGCATTTCAGAAAATGGCATGAAATATGTCGGATCTAAAAAATCTCACCCACAAACATAAAGAATAGAAAAGAAATAAATTGATACTTCCAAACGTAATTAATTCATCCATGAAAAAAAGACTTACCCTGACAGCACTCGCCCTGCTTGCCTTGACAGGCACACAGGCAAAAGTGCTCTCTCCCGAAGCCGCATGGCAACGCGCAAAGGCACCTGAAAAGGGTGCTCCGGCTCTCGCTCCGGCAATTTCAAGCCCCGTGCTTGCCAAGACTATCGAAAAAGACGGCAACCCCACGGTATATGTATTCAACACCAACGGAGGCGAAGGTTTCTGCGTGATATCTGCCGACGATCTGGCTACCCCGGTGCTCGGTTATTCCGACAATGGAGGATTCGATGCCGTCAACATGTCGCCGAGTCTCAAAAGCTGGCTCGACGACTACAGCCGCATCATCTCTTATGCCCGCGAAAACGGAATGACGGTAAGCGGCGCTCCCGTGGTGCCTTCGCTCACCACAATCCAGCCCATAACCAGGACAAAGTGGAATCAGGACGCGCCATACAACGACCAGTGCCCGTCGCTCAACGGACAGACCACATTTACGGGTTGCGTGGCAACCGCCATGGCTCAGGTGCTCAAAGTATACAGCTATCCCCAAAAAGGTGAAGGCTGGGCCAAATACAATTGGACCAACGACAACAACAAAATGTTAACGCTTGATTTTAGAAAACTAAAATTCGACTGGGCAAACATGACCGATACCTATAATTCATCGAGTACTACCGATCAGAAAAAAGCCGTCTCCACCCTTATGAAGGCCTGCGGATATGCATGTCAGATGAACTATGGCACAGATGCATCCGGCGCACAAACGCTGAATGTGGGCCGTGGTCTGGTTCAGAACTTTACCTATGACCCTGCAATGCTGTTCCGTCAGCGCGACTATTACGGCATCGTCGACTGGATGAAGCTATTGCACGGCGAGCTGAGCCTCGGCCGTCCGGTGCTCTATACAGGTGTGACGGCCAACAGCGAGGGCCATGCTTTCGTGCTCGACGGCTACGACGCTTCCAACGGCCTTGTCCACATCAACTGGGGATGGGGCGGCATGAGCGACGGCTACTTCCAGATCATTTCGCTTGATCCTTCAAGCCAGGGTATCGGCGGCGCCGGCTCGGGCGGCGGTTTCAAATACGGCCAGACATGCTTCACCGGCATTCAGAAACCCGTCACTGGCCACGATTATCTTCCCAATATGGGCTTGGGCGCCGATATCAGTACTCAGTCTTCCACATATGCAAGGGATAAAAATGTAACATTCCTCAGCGGCAAAGGCGGCGAAGGCATGTACAGTTATGCAATAGTTGCAAGAACCTATACCGCCGGAGTAAAACTGGTAGCTGCAAACGGCTCCACTTCATATGTATGGTCCGGCACCAATTCCGGCAGTCTCGATCCTTTATATGGATGGACAACCATAAACATTCCCGCATCCTCCTTCCCCGCCTCAGGCGAATACACGGTGACCATGGCATACAAAAGCGGCGATGTAACCGGCGAGGCTCCTGCGCCAATGGGCTATGTACGCAAACTCAAACTCACATGCTCATCATCTCAGCTTAAATTCGAGCCGATTTACGATGAAATCAGTCTCAAAGCTACCGCACCCACTGCTCTTTCAGACCTTTACCTCACAAAGAACGCAGCATTCAAAACCACACTCACCGACTCAGGCAACGAATATTACGGCCCGGTATTTATTGCCTTCTGCAATACGTCGTCGGAACAGATACTTGACATAATCGAGGGCCCGGTGGTGGATATCGTATCGGGACAGAGCCAGGAACTCGAGTTCAAGTCATCAGTACCAAATGAAGGAATCACGGCCGGCAATTACCGAATCGCGGTTTATGCCTATGACGGCACACGCATCTCAGATTTCACCAATGTGACAGTCAAGGCTGCGCCCACTGGCAATACATATATCAGAGTTGACAACGTGACGATACCAAACGGCGACGGCGGCGACGGCACACAGTCCAATCCCTTCCTTGTATATACCCAGCCCTTCCAGGCCAATGCCACACTGAGCTGCTCGCGCGGTTTCTTCGACGGTCAGCTCTATCTCTTCTTCTTCCCCGGCAACGGCGGCACCAGCATCACCTATCTCAATCCGAAATCATACCCCGTAGGCGCCGGCAGCTCAACACCCCTCAACGTTTCAGGATCTCTTACCGACCTGAGTGTGGGCAACACCTATCAGATGGCTTATTACAACGGACAAAATAACGTGAGCACTTATTGGTTCCTGAAAGTTGTGGGCACAAATGCCGGCATAGACGATATCCGCGCCGATGACAACAGTTGCGAAATCGCGCCCAATCCCGTCGCCGATGTAATGAGCATCAAGTCAAGTTCGGCCATAAGCTCGGCAAGCATATATTCACTCTCGGGTATGCTTGTGAGAGAATATGGCTTCTCGGGCATGTCAGACTATGAGAGTGCTGTGGTAGGCGATCTCGCCCGCGGCCATTATATCGTGAAAATCGTGATGGCCAACGGTGAAACCCTTACTCGCAGGATGATGAAGAAATAAGGCCTTATCGCCTTACATCAGTTTCATAAACCTATGAAAAATATACCATTAATAGCTCTTGCAGCCGCATCGGTCATCTCGACCGGCGGCTGCAAGTCTGCTAATACAGCAAAAGAAAACGTTGAACCTGTGACTGAGGCTACGGCACCCGTTGTAATCGGTGGCGGTACGTCGCAGGGACAGACACCCGCGCGATTCATGCCCAAGGCCCTGGTTTACCGTACCAACGGCAACTACAGCGACAAAGTGCCTGTAAGCCTCTCGGCCGATGGCAAAAGCCTCATATCCTACCCCGCTCCATCCGACGTTTCGGAAGTGCTGTCCACGCCTGTCAGTCTGCAGGACGGATGGCTGCTCGACCGCCGCGGAATTGGCTCCAACACCGCTTTCCTCAAATATACATATAAGGAATATTCCGAACTGAAAGAAACGCCTTCGCAGGCTCAGTTACTCGAAAACATAATACCCGGAGCACGAGTAACCGAGGCATATCAGCTTCCGGTCAATGCTTCCGAGGCAATCGCCAATCCGTCAGTCTGTCGGCATTACATCACCGACGGCTTCAAAAACTGCCGCAGATTATAGGATTCGTCTCTACAAATTGCTTGTTGCCAAATATTTATATCATTTCTAAGGCCAATATTATATATAATGAAAAGACTTCCTCTACTAGCCATTATCTTGCTGGGCTTAATACCCTGTGAGGCAAAAGTGCTCTCGCCCGAAGCCGCATGGCAACGTGCAAAGGCACCTGAAAAAGGTGCTCCGGCTCTTGCTCCGGCAATTACAAGCCCCATGCTTGCGCGGACTATCGAAAAAGGCGGAAACCCCACGGTGTATGTGTTCAATACCAACGGAGGCGAAGGCTTTTGCGTGGTTTCGGCCGATGATATTGCCACTCCGGTATTAGGTTACTCCGACAACGGAGGATTCGATGCCGACAACATGTCGCCGAGCCTCATGGGCTGGCTCAACGACTACAGCCGCATCATAAATTATGCCCGTGAAAATGGCATGACAGTGAGCGGCGCGCCGTATGTGCCTTCACTCAAAACTATTGAACCCATCACCAAAACCAAATGGAACCAGGACGCTCCCTATAACGACCAATGCCCCAAATATCATGGGAGCCCTACCGTTACCGGCTGTGTCGCAACTGCCATGGCTCAGGTTATCAAATCTTACAACTATCCTGCAAGAGGGAAAGGGAGTCATAGCTACGAATGGATCAATAATAACAAAGAGGTGCTGTCGCTCAATTTCGCCAATATCACTTTCGACTGGGCCAACATGACAGATACATATAATTCCTCAAGCACAGAGGCTCAGAAAAAAGCAGTCTCCACGTTGATGATGGCCTGCGGTTATGCATCCGACATGAACTATGGTACCGGAGCTTCCGGCACCCAGACATTTAATGTTGGCCGAGGTCTGGTTGAAAATCTCAACTACGACCCGTCTTTGCTTTTTCATCAGAGAGACTATTATGGCATCGTCGACTGGATGAAGCTGATACACGGTGAACTGAGCCTCGGTCGTCCGGTATTTTACGGAGGGGTTGACTCGATGAACGGGCATGCATTCGTGCTTGACGGCTATGATGCAACAACCGGCCTCGTTCATATCAACTGGGGATGGGGAGGACTAAGCGACGGTTATTACGAGATAATCTATCTAAACCCTACGAATCAGGGAATAGGTGGCAGTTCAGGTGGCTTCGCATACAACCAGACCTGCTTCACAGGTATTCAGAAACCCGTTGCAGGGCATGATTATTTACCCAACATGTGCGTGCCCAATGGTATTTGTACCAATGGTTTATCTGCTTATACAAGGAAGCAGAATGTTTCATTCCTTGGCGGGAAAGGTATTTTCAGCTATGCCATTGCAGCAAAAGATTATACGGCTGGTGTGAAACTTGTGGCCTCCAACGGTTCGGTTTCCTATGTATGGTCCAAAACAAATACCGGAATTCTTAAACCTTTAGAAGGTTGGGAAAGTGTAACTATTCCTGCATCGTCCTTTCCAAAGCCCGGCGAATATACCGTGACCATGGCTTATAAAAGCGGGAATATAATAGGTGAGGCTCCGGCCCCCTTGGGAGAAGTGCGCAAGCTCAAACTCACTTGTACCTCTTCGCTGCTAAGGTTCGAGACCATACACGATAATATAACTCTTAAAGCCACAGCACCCATAGCGCTTTCAGAGATTTATCTCCGAAGAAAGGCAGTATACAAAACCACTCTGAGCAATACAGGCAACGAATATAAAGGCAACATATACATCGGCTTTCACCATGATTCAGAGGATGTCTGTGACAGAATCTATAGCCCGACTTTTTATGATATTATCGCAGGTCAGAGTCAGGAAATTGAGATTTCATCCAACCCTCCTGTCTATAAAGCAGGAGATTACCGTATCGCTGTTTATACCTCAGACGGGACACGCATCTCTGACTTCACTAATGTCACAGTCAAAGAAACTCCTGATGGCAGGGCAGAAGTTAGAGTGGATAAGGTGGCAATCCCTAACGGTGCCGGTGGGGACGGTTCTCAGTCCAATCCTTTCCGGGTTTACACCGACCAGTTTACGGCTATCGGTACCTTAAGCTGCACAAAAGGATTCTTTGACCGAGACGTCCGTCTCGATATATATCCCCTTGAGGGCGGAAACCTGACTGCATATTTAGAAACAAATTATTATCCCTTGGGGGCAGGCAGCTCAACACCTGTCACAGCTTCAGGTTCACTAACCACTCTGGGCGTAGGCTATACCTATCAAATGGTCTATAATGACGGGATGAATAACATAAGCAATATTTTTTATTATTACTGTCCGCTAAACGATAGATCAGTGAGTCCAACTTCTTGAGAAGCAGA
>CAYZFL010000087.1:0-10502 GCA_964477785.1 uncultured Bacteroides sp. | reverse complement strand
CCGTGATATCCAATGGACTGGTGCTTGACAAAGACGGAAACAAGATGTCTAAGCGACTCGGCAACGCCGTGAATCCCTTCGAGGCACTGGAGGAATTCGGTTCCGACGCAGTCCGCTGGTATATGATAGTAAACTCATCACCCTGGGAGGATCTCAAGTATAATTCTGAAGGCGTGAAGGAAGTATCGCGCAAACTCTTCTCGACGCTCTTCAATACATATAAATTCTTCGCACCCTACGCCAACGTAGACGGTTTCGACCCCTCGGAGGCACAGATCCCCGTGGAGAAACGTCCTGAAATCGACCGCTGGATTATCTCCCTGCTCAACAGCCTTATCAAGGAAGTGGAGAGCGACTACGAGAACTATGAGCCCACCCGTGCGGCCCGTGCGATCAGCGATTTCGTCATCGACAATCTTTCCAACTGGTATGTACGCCTCAACCGCAAGCGTTTCTGGGGCGGCGGCATGACCGACGACAAGAAGGCAGCCTACCAGACTCTCTATACCTGTCTGAAGACCCTCACGTTGCTTATGGCGCCCATCGCTCCCTTCTACAGCGACTATCTCTATGCCGACCTTATGGCCGGAGACGAGAATAACCGCAAGGACTCGGTACATCTCGACTTCTTCCCCGCATGCGACGAAAGCCTCATCGACCCGGCTCTCGAAGCCCGCATGGGCCTGGCACAGCAGGTGACCTCGATGGTTCACGCCCTGCGCCGCAAGGTAAACATCCGCGTGCGTCAGCCGCTCGCCGAGATGATGATACCCTGCGTCGACGACAACCAGCGCGAGATGCTCGAAACCATGAAGCCTCTCATCCTCTCCGAGGTCAACGTCAAGGAGATGAAGCTCACCGGCGCAGACTCGGGCATACTTGTCAAGAAGGTGAAGCCCGACTTCAAGAAGCTGGGCAAGAAACTCGGCAAGAAGATGAAGGCGGTCGCAGCCTCTCTCACGGCCATGCAGACCCCCGCTATTATCGAATTCGAGAAGCTCGGCACCGTAGACTTCGACATCGACGGCGAGAAAGTCACCGTAGAGCTCGGCGACGTGGACGTGATCTCAGAGGACATCCCCGGCTGGCTTGTGGCAAACGAAGGCAACGTGACCGTGGCACTCGACATCGAGCTTACCCCGGAACTCATCAACGAAGGCTATGCCCGCGAGATAATCAACCGCGTGCAGAATATCCGCAAGTCGCGTGGCTACAACATAACCGACCGCATCAACCTCGTCTTCGGCGAAGTGGCTGAAATCGCTCCGGCAATCAGGGCATTCTCGGGCTACATCGCCGAGCAGGTCCTTGCCGAAAGCATCACGACGGCTCCAGAAGTTGAAGGTGACGGAGTCGAGAACCTCGAAATCGACACCCTCGTGGTCCCCGTGGCAATCACCCTTTGCTAAGAATCATAAACAAATCCGTACAGAAGCCGAAAGGCATAAATCCGTAAAGCTATGGCAGAAGAAAAATTAAGGTATTCCGACGAAGAACTGCAGGAGTTTAAAGAGCTTATCCTCGACAAACTGGCCAAGGCTCAGAAGGAATATGACGACCTTGTAGCCCAGATACGCGGCAGCTACGACAACGATACAAACGACACCTCGCATACCTTCAAGGCGCTTGAAGAGGGTGCCAACACATACAGCCGCGAGGAGGCCGTTCGCCAGGCCGACCGTCAGCGCTCGTTTATCAAGCATCTGCAGGGTGCTCTGGTACGCATAGAAAACAAAACCTACGGCATCTGCCGCGCGACAGGCAAGCTCATACCCAAGGAGCGTCTTCGCGCAGTGCCTCACGCAACCCTAACAGTCGACTCAAAAAACGCCCAGAAGTGAGACCCGAGTGCACCGACGACAGCTGCATATTCTGCCGTCCGGAAGGCCGCAAAGCCATCTGGGCAGTAGCCGTGTTTCTGGCGGTAATAATCATAGACCAGATTGTCAAGATTTACATCAAGACCCATTTCTGGCTCGGTGAGGACCATGAGGTGTTCTCCTGGTTTCATATCCGTTTTATAGAAAACAACGGCATGGCGTTCGGCATGGAGCTAGGGAGCAAGATATTCCTTACGCTGTTCAGGGTCATAGCCGTGGGACTTCTCGGATGGCTCACGGTTACGGTAATACGCCGTCGGCGATATCCGCTCGGACTCACGATAACCCTTGCGCTGCTTACGGCCGGTGCCTTCGGCAACCTTGTCGACTGCCTGTTTTACGGCGAAGTGTTCAGCGACCCTTATCCTCCAAAAGTAGCCGAATATGTGGGGTGGGGCGAAGGTTATTCCTCTTTCGGCCAGGGCCGTGTGGTTGATATGCTCTATTTCCCGCTGTTATCCTTTGACTGGCCCGAATGGATGCCCTGGATAGGCGGTAAGCATTTTTCGTTTTTCGACCCCGTGTTCAACATAGCCGATGCCGCGGTGACCGTCAGCATGCTGATACTCATTATATTTTACAACAAATATCTTGGCAGCGGCAAGAAAGGGAAAGAAGCCCGTGAAGATAAAAAAGAAAAGGCATGAGACTTAACGGAAGGCATAATGGACGCGGCGCAAGGGCCATGAGGTTTCTGCCATTTGTGTCATTGCTGCTGCTCGCGGCCTGCAACCGTGTGCCGAGCGAAGTGATTCAGCCCGACGAGATGGCCGACGTGCTCACCGACATTTATATCGCCGACGCCATTGTGCTCAACGATTACCAGACCTACGGCAGCGATTCGGCAAAACTTGCCCTGCGCCAGTCGGTGCTTGACAAGCATCATATAACTTCGGCCGATCTCGACACCTCTATGGGATGGTATGGCCGCAACCTCAAGATATATTCCGATGTTCAGGACGAGGTGATAAAGCGTCTCCAGGAACGCCTTACCGAAGTTTCCGACGTTGCCTCGGCCGAAGCGGCTTCCATTATGGGCGACTCGGTGAATATCTGGACTTCGGCTCCGTTTATCCGGTTGAGACAGGGCGAACCAGAAGGCTTTTTGAGTTTCAGTTTCAAGAGCGACACAAATTGGGTTGCCGGTGACTCTTATACCTGGCGCACCAAGTTCCTCAACCGGCCCGAGAAAGGTGTATGGCGTGTGGGTGTGCTCTACGATGACGGCGAGATTGAATATCAGAATGCCGACATAATGGACGAAGGCTGGCAGAACATCGTGCTGGTGACCGACTCTACCAAGCAGCCCAGGCGCATATTCGGCTCCCTGCAGCTTGCCGGCAGGAAAGAGGCTCCGGTATGGCTCGACAGCATACAGCTCGTACGCAAGCGCCTGAATGTGGCCGATTATGCCAATCATTACCGCATGCGTAAGGCCTATGTGCGCAAGACCGTGGAGCCCGACAGTATTGCGACGACCGGGTCGGTTAATTGAATCAATATATCCGATAAGTAATTTTGAGTGCCGGAAGGCGATTGATTATGCCTGAAGTTCTGAGGCGCATTTTAGCTCATGAAATCGTATATGAAGGCGCGTTATGGCGACTGGCCATAGCCGAGCTGAGAAGTGACGGCACGGTTGAAATCACGCCTTTTGATCGTGAAACGCCGGGCACGGTTTTCGTCTCGGGAAGGGTGGAGATAGAGAAGGAAAAAGAATTTTTTTTGATTAAAACCGCCTCAAAGGTCGAGACTATAAGTTTTCACTCGCAGTCGGAAGGTGTGTAATGCACTTTTGCGTGGCAGACGTGGATGGTTCGGTCTACTACCAGATGACGGGTGGCCATCGAGGCTATGTGGCTCATCTCATGTGAGACGAGAATCACCGTCGCGCCGTTGCAGTGCATCCGTTCCACAATCTCATAAAGCTTTGGCTCGAAATGCTTGTCGATGTAGCTTAAAGGCTCGTCGAGGATAAGTATGTCGGGCGACGATACGATTGCACGGGCGAAAAGAGTGCGCTGTAGCTGACCGCCGGAAAGGTTGCCTATGGCTCTGTCGCCTAATGATTCGAGGCCGCATTGCTCCATACATTCGGTGATGCGCTGTTCTTTTTCCTGTGCCGACATGTGGCGCGATGTGAGAAGGCCCGAACTAATCACCTCTCTGACCGAAATGGGGAAGTGACTGTCGATCATGTTTTTCTGCGGCAGATAGCCTATGTTGAGCCTCTTGGCTTCTTTGCCGTCGGGAGTGAAATAGTTCACCGATCCTTTGTTTGGGCTGATGAGTTTCAGGATGATGCGCAGAAGGGTCGTTTTGCCGCCTCCGTTGGGACCTGTGACGGCAACGAATTCTCCCCGGGTGACGGTGAGGTCGATGTCATGCAGTATAATCTTGTTTTCACGTCGCAACTCTATGCCCTTGAGGGATATGACCGGACGTATTACACTCACTCCCGGGTGGTTTGCCGTGAATTTTTCTTCTTTTGTGATCAATTGCATGACAGAGTATTATCGTTTGTTGAACAGCTGCTTATTTTTTTGCCGGAGCGGATGCCCTTACAATCTCGTCGGTCACTTTTGTGAGTTCGGCCTGCCAGTCGGGTGAAAGCAGGTTTACAGCCACGGTCCTTGCACCGATTTCTTCGGCGATGGTCTGAGTCTGGCGGTTGTCAAACTCTTTCTGCGTGAAAATCAGACTAACGTCCTGAGCTTTGGCATTTGAAATCTTGTCCTTGAGGTTCTTGGCCGAAAGCTCTTTGTTCTCGGGCTGAATTGCTCCCCATGAGAGGTTGTAGTCGCGGGCAAAATAGGCAAGCGAGGGATGCCACATGAGGAAGGGCGCCGGATTGACGCCTCCGAGACGTGCCCTGAGTGAATCGCCGAGGGCGGCTATCTGAGCGGCGGTCTCTTTCTGACGGATTGCGTAATGGACCGAATCCGAAGGGTATTTGTCGATAAGAGCTCGGGCTATATTGTCGTTGATTATGGCCATGTTGGCTGCCGACGACCACATGTGCGGGTCGATCTGCGAATGATGACTGCCTTCGTGATGCTCTTCACCGGCATGGTCGTGAGTACCGAAGAGAGGCTCTATGCCGTTTGAGACATTGATGGTGACTGATTTGAGCGGGTCGGTGCTCGAGAGCTGGTATTCAAAGGGAAATACGTTGAGCGAGATGAAAAGGTTGGCTTTTTCGAGTTTTGCGCGTTTCGACATCGATAGCTCGAAAGTCTCGGGGTCGGAACCTTCGTCGAGCACTGTGACGACTTCGACGCGGCCTTGGGCGAGACTGTCTACCAAAGTGGCGAGAGGCGGTATAGAGACGGCTACCACAGGTTTGTTTTCCTGCTTGTCCTTGCCGCCCGAGCAGGAGCCGATGCAAAGGGAAATGAGAAGAGTTCCTAAAAGAAGGGCCTGACGGCCAATATTATAGATCGCAGTTTCAAGTCTTTTCATTTCAAAATAGAATTAATCATACAAAGTTACAAAATTCTATTGAAAGGCCGAAAAATGCTTATATACACATTTTGAAATATTGGCGATAATCCGTGAGGCTTCTTCCTCGGTGCCATTGAAATCGCGTATGAAAACAGCCAGGCTATAGCTGCGGCCGTCCGGGAAAGAGAAATAACCCACGTCGTTATGAGCGATGAGTTCGCCGTTTTCGTTGCGGAAACCGCTGCCGGTTTTGTGGGCGAAAATCTTAATGTCGTTGTCTTGCACTGCGGCTCCGAGGCGGTCCTGGCCGGTGGCGACGGCGGTAAGATATTGTCTTATGGAATCCTGCATCTCCTTTTCAACCAGTTCATTTTGAAAAATCTGTCTTATAAGCAGTGCGGCGGCTTTAGGTGATGTATAATTTAGATAGCTGAGCGAGTGTTGTTTTTTCATCTCGGCCTCGGAATGGCAGATTTGAAATGACGTATCTTCGGCAATAGATCTGATAAAGGCATCGGTTTCTTTCGGCGAGACTATATGCCTGAAAAGCAGATTGCTTGCATTGTTGTCGCTGCTGACGATTGCATATTTCATCAGCTTGTATACCGGGATGTCAAACTCTTCGTAAGTATATTCCTTAAGCATTGGGCTCCAGGTATTCATGTTGAGGTCGCTGCGCCGGATATGCAACAATGTATCAATAGAACTGCCATTTTCCTGCAGACTATGGGCAACAGCCAAAGCCTCATGCATCTTGAAAACGCTCATCATGGGATAGTGCACGCCGTTGTTGACCGTAACGGTGTCGGAGCCTGCGATATAGGCTATGCCTACGGTGCCGGGAACAGTATCGACGATGGCACATAGCTCTTCCTGAAGAGAAGGGGACGGAGTCTGAGAGCTACTGCATGAAGCAAAAAACAGCAGGCTTGTTGCAAAAAAAGTAAGGAGGCTTATTTTCATATAGTTACATGCAAATATGATGAGATGATTTAAAAGTGAGGACAAAATTAATCAAAATAAACCAATAATCCGAAGGCTATAGGAGTATAATTCATGTGGTAATTGATTATTTGAGAAAAATGTAGGGTGGAATAGAGTATTATTCAGCGATTAAGCGGAATCAAGAGAAAAAAAATATTTGATTGTGGTTGAAGAGAAATCGGTCTAAATTATGTATTTTTGTCAGGAATTAGAAAAATCGGTAATTAATCGATAAACAATCTGTCAAAGAAAACAAATAATCAAAATGAGCGATAATAATACTAAGAAATTGGGTGTGGCGCCTAAGTTCCATGAGATATTTTCTACCGGCTGCTATACCGGCATGATCCCCGGGGCGCCCGGCACATACGCCGGCTTCGAAGGTCTGGTGATATGGTATGTGATGTATCTTTTCATGAGCCCGACGGCTCTTTTCTGGACAACTCTCGGGCTGATAGTGGTGGTGACAATATTAGGCGCCTGGACCTCGAATGTGATGGAAAAATACTGGGGTCCGGACCCAAGGGCGGTGGTCATAGATGAGTATGTCGGAACCTGGATACCTCTACTGGCCGCTCCCTGCGGTCACCTCACATGGCTGCTCGCATTCATAGGTTTTGCCCTCTTCAGAGTGATTGATATATTCAAACCGCTGGGATGCAGGAAAATCGAAAAAGTGATACCCGGCGGATGGGGCGTGATGATGGACGATGTGCTTGCCGGCACATATGCCCTGATTATAGTAATAGGCCTGAAGTACCTCTTCTTTGCATAATAAGCCTATGAAAATCATAGAGATAAAAGATGTGTCCGATGAACGTGTGAGGGCATACGCATCGCTTACCGAGGCCCAGCTCAGAGAGGGTTATGACATGGGCGAAAGTATATTCATAGCTGAGAGTCCGAAGGTGATAAAGACAGCTATGGACAATGGCTATGAGCCGCTTTCGATGCTATGTGAGAGGCGTCATATTGAAGGCGATGCCGCAGAAATACTCGCGTCCTGCAAAAAAGAAATGCCGGTTTATACAGGTGAGAGGACTGTGCTTGAGGCGCTTACAGGCTATAAGCTAACCCGAGGCGTGCTTTGTGCGATGAGAAGACCGCAGATGCCTCCGATTGAGGATACGGTTAACGGCAAGAGCCGAATATGTGTGCTCGACGGGGTGGTGGACTCTACCAATATCGGAAGCATATTCCGCAGCGCGGCGGCTCTCGGCGTGGATGCCGTTGTGTTGTCGCCACAATGCTGCGATCCTTTCAACCGAAGGGTGGTGAGGGTGTCGATGGGTACGGTTTTTCAAGTGCCCTGGTGCATCTGCGATGAACCGGTCAAAAGACTTAAGGAATTAGGATTCAATACTATAGCCTTGGCATTGAGAAAAGAAAGCTTCTATCTCGGCGAAAGGGAGTTGGGCCATGAACCGAAGCTTGCAGCAGTATTCGGCTCTGAAGGCGACGGGCTTGCGCCTGAAGTTATAGACTCGTGCGACATGGTGGCCAAGATACCTATGTATCATGGAGTAGACTCACTCAACGTGGGCGCGGCAGCAGCCGTTGTGTTTTGGGAAATCAGAAGGAGAGAGAGGCAAGGCGTGATGCTGTAATTGTCTAATCTATTTGATTCCAATAAATTTAATAGAGCTTCGCTATATCTCAAACGAATCGTAAAATTCCCTGCGCTTTATAATTTTCCCTTCGACGAGTGAATGTGGCACATCTATGATACGCTGGTTTGACGAGCCTCGGAAGAGAAGATTGATATCACGGAGGCTTTCGATGAATGGACCGTCGACAAGGGTATCGATATAGTCGAGTAGCCGGATCGCGTCTTTACCGGCTTTCCCCGAGCTGATATCTTCAAAAGTATAACCGGTGTATAGCCAGATGTCACGTTTGGCCTCTTTCAGCATCTTCAGCAGAGGAATCAGAGCTTTCGCCTGATATATGGGGTCGCCGCCGGAAAAAGTCACCTCCTCGTCATTTGCCATTATTTCATGAAAAAGACCCTTGGCAGTCATTTCGTGGCCGCCGGAGAAATCATGGCTCTGCGGATTGTGACAGCCGGGGCATTTGTGGGCGCATCCGGCAAGATAGACGGCAGTACGCAGCCCCGGGCCGTCGACCGAGGTGCCTGACAGGATGTCAAGAACTCTGAGTTTCTGAGACATTGATGCTAAAAGTGATCTGAATAAGAATCCTTGCAGTTCCCGTGGTGATTATATGTGAACCACTCGGTCGTTGAGTTCGGCGAGTTTGGCGGAGTTCCAGCGGTCGGTCGTTCCTACCAGATAGCCGGTGATGCGCTGGAGGCGGTCGATGTGGTGACCGTGGCATACCGGACATTCGTTGAGGTCTTTAGAGGCGTCCTCATAGCCGCAGTCCATGCAGCGGTTGCGGTTATGGTTTACCGAGCAATAGCCCATGTTGTAGCGGTCCATAAGGTCGACGATGTCGGAGATGGCCTTGGGATTGTGTGTGGCGTCGCCGTCGATTTCGACATAGAAGATGTGGCCGCCACGGGTGAGCTCATGATACGGGCCCTCGACTTCGGCCTTGTGCTTGGGCGAGCACTTATAACCTACGGGCACATGGTTTGAGTTGGTGTAATAAATCTTGTCTGTTACTCCGGGAATGATGCCGAAACTCTTGCGGTCCTTTGATGTAAATTTGCCGGACAGACCTTCGGCGGGTGTGGCGAGCACCGAGTAGTTGTGCTGATAGCGTTCTGAGAATTCGTTTGCCTTCGACCTCATGTGGGAAACGATTCTGAGGCCGAGTTGCTGAGCTTCATCGCTTTCGCCGTGATGATGGCCTGTAAGGGCGGTGAGACATTCTGCAAGACCTATGAAGCCTATGCCGAGGGTGCCCTGATTGATGACCGGCTCGACGCGGTCTTCAGGTCCGAGTTTCTCCGAGCCGTTCCAGAGTTTTGACATAACGATTGGGAACTGCTTGGCGAGGGCTGTCTTCTGGAAATTGAAGCGGTCGTCGAGCTGACGTGCGGTGATTTCGAGCATTTCGTCGAGTTTCTTGAAGAAAAGGGCGATGCGTTCCTCGGGGTTTACAATGTTCATGCATTCGATGGCCAGTCTCACGATATTGATGGTCGTGAAGCTGAGGTTTCCGCGGCCCACGGAGGTCTGACGGCCGTAACGGTTTTCGAATACGCGGGTGCGGCAGCCCATAGTGGCTACTTCGTTGAGATAGCGCTCGGGATCGTCGGCACGCCAGTCGGGATGCCGGTTGAAAGTGGCGTCGAGATTGACGAAATTGGGGAAGAAGCGCTTTGCTGTAACACGGCAGCCGAGCTGATAAAGGTCGTAGTTGCGGTCTTCGGGTTTATAGTTTACGCCTGTCTTCTTCTTCCAAATCTGTATGGGGAAAATGGCCGTGGCGCCGTTGCCCACGCCCTGATAGGTAGACTTGAGCAGTTCTCGGATGATGCAGCGGCCCTCGGCGGAGGTGTCTGTGCCGTAGTTTATTGAGCTGAAAACTACCTGGTTCCCACCACGGGAGTGGATGGTGTTCATGTTATGGATAAAGGCCTCCATGGCCTGATGAACGCGGCTTACGGTGCGGTTTATGGCATGCTGTACGAGCCTTTCCTCGCCTTCGAGGCTTTCAAGAGGCTTGGTGAGATAATCGTCGAGCGGCATGTCGCCTTTGCCGGTTATATCGGTGCCTGTGGCCTCGGATACATATCTGAGCTCTTCCTTGAATGTGAGTCTCACATAAGGGGCGAGATAGAAGTCGAAAGCGGGGATGGCCTGGCCGCCGTGCATTTCGTTCTGGGCCATTTCGAGGGAGATGCAGGCGAGCACTGCAGCTGTTTCGATGCGTTTGGCAGGGCGTGACTCACCGTGACCTGCGATGAAACCTTCCTTGATTATGCGGTCAAGAGGATGCTGCACACAGGTGAGAGACTTGGTAGGGTAATAGTCCTTGTCGTGAATGTGTATGTAGCCATGGCGCACGGCATCGCGGGCTTCGGGCGTGAGCAGATAGTCGTCGACGAAAGGCTTTGTGGTTTCGGAAGCGAACTTCATCATCATTCCGGCCGGCGAATCGGTGTTCATGTTGGCGTTTTCGCGGGTGATGTCGTTGTTCTTGGCCTCGATGATTTCATGAAACATGTCGGTAGTCTTGGCCTTACGGGCAATGCTGCGCTGGTCGCGATAGGCGATGTAACGC
>CAYZFL010000086.1:0-10621 GCA_964477785.1 uncultured Bacteroides sp. | reverse complement strand
GACTGGGATTTGACTACTATACCCACTTCACCTCTCCTATCCGCCGCTACCCCGACATGATGGTACACCGTCTGCTCGACCGCTATCTCCATGGCGGCAGGAGCGTAAACGTGGAAAAGCTGGAGGAAGAATGCAAACACTCTTCCGACATGGAACAATTGGCTGCCAACGCAGAACGCGCTTCAATCAAATACAAGCAGGTGGAATTCATGGCCGACAGAATGGGCCAGGTATTCAAAGGCATGATATCGGGTGTAACCGAGTGGGGCCTCTATGTGGAGCTTGAGGAAAACAAATGTGAAGGCCTCGTGCCGATGCGTGAGCTAGACGACGATTATTACGATTTTGACGAGAAAAACTTCTGCCTCGTGGGCCGCAAGCACAACAACCGCTATCGCCTCGGCGATGAAGTGACCGTGCAGGTTGCCCGTTGCGACATAGACAAGAAGCAGCTCGACTTTGTGATATTAGACGAAAAGAATCCTCCGCGTTCGCTCGACAATCCCAAGGGAGAAAAGGCAGCCAAAGACGCCCTGCGCTCAGGCGGCAAATCAAAGACTTCAGGAAAGAAGAGAAAGTCTGACAGGTCAGACAAATCGCGTAGCTCGCGCAAAAGCGCCAAATCAAAGAAACACTGAAAATGACTCGGTCTGAAGATTTCACACCATGCCCCGAAGGGGAAGTGGCACTTAGCGGGCTACATATTTATGCTTACCACGGCGTAGATCCGCAGGAGCGTAAGGTAGGCAACAGATTCGAGGTTGATGTCTCTCTGAGATACAAAGCCATGGAAGCCATGGCTTCGGACAATGTGTCAGAGGCCATAAGCTATGCCGACATATCCGAGACGGTTAAAGCTGAGATGTCCATAGCATCTGATCTGCTTGAAAACGTGGCATGGCGCATAGGCCGCAGTCTCTGCCTCCGCTTCGGCGAGAGGGTTACAGGCGGTATGGTGAGAGTCACAAAACTCTGTCCGCCGATGAACTGTCAGCTCAAGGGCGCGTCTTATACCCTGCGATGGTAGCATGGAGCAAGACGACTGGAATATTCTAAACAATCATTATTTGCAATAAATTCAAATCATGAATGCCGCAAGAATTCGCGCAATGCTGAAACCATGGATGATGCCCATCGCGATTTTGCTGGGTATGCTGTTCCACAACGTCATAAATGCGATAGGATTTCTGGCCCCCTACCTCATTTTCGCGATGCTCTTTGTAACTTTCTGCAAGGTAAAGCCGCGCGAAATAAGGTTCGAGGGATTTATATGGAAACTGGCAGTGGTGCAGATTATAGGCGCGCTGGCTGTATATTTCGCCCTGCTGCCACTGGGATCGGAGTTGGCGCAGGGTATATTTATCTGTATCTTCTGCCCCACGGCTACGGCCGCGCCGGTCATAACATCGATGTTAGGCGCGAGTCCGGCAAAGGTCGTCTCCTATTCTCTCGTGAGCAACCTTTTGGTCGCCGTACTCGCTCCCCTGCTCTTCCAGTGGATGTATCCGGCATCGGGAGCGGGCGAGACCTTCATTTCGGGTTTGGCAGCCATAAGCATCAAGGTTGTGCCACTTATCGTGCTACCCATGCTCGCCGCTTTCCTGCTGATGTTTCTTGCGCCGAAAGCCCACGGATACATAGCCAGAAAGCAGGCGGTTTCGTTTTATCTCTGGTGCCTTTCTCTCATAATCGTGATAGGCAAAGCGGTAAACTTTGTGATGGCCGAGCCGGTAAGCGCTATACCCCTCATGATTGTGATGGCGCTTGTAGCAGGACTTGCCTGCGGAATTCTTTTCATTATAGGCCGGAAAATAGGCGCCCCGTACTGCGAAAAAGTGGTATGCGCACAGTCATTGGCTCAGAAAAACACGGTGCTCGCGATATGGATGGCCCTAACCTATCTCTCGCCGATATCATCGGTTGCTCCGGCGGCTTATATCGTATGGCAAAACACAGTCAACGCCATGCAGATATATTTCAAAACGAGGAAAGAGGCCACGAATTGACCCCTGAATCAAACTATTATGCCGCAGAAATGTTAAAAATATAAACCGGCTGATAAAAATCAGTTTGTCTGCTGGAAATCAAACGCAGATTTTGCATAACTACATATAACCGCTAAAACCTTTGCTGATGAAAAGTATGTTTGAGTTGCTCACAGAGCTTCCGCTATTCCGCGGCGTGACCCGTGAAAGGATGGCGCAGGCCGTGGGCACTACAAAATTTCATTTTCTGAAATATCCCGCCGGAGAGACAGTTGTTTCCGAAGGCGACCATTGCTCACATGTGCGCTTTATAATCTCAGGCAAGGTAAGACTCTCTATACGCAACAGCGACGGACGTTTCATAGTATCGCAGACACTCACGGCGCCCGACGTAATTTCACCCGAATTCCTTTTCGGGCGCAACACTATTTACCCCGGCACCGCCAAGGCGCTCGAGGATGCAGGCATACTTCAGATAGCGAAGCAGGATTATATAAAGATTCTTAACTCCGACAATATCTTCCTCTTCAATTACCTCAACATGCTTTCCGTCATAGCTCAGAAGTCGGTTTCGGGTATACTCTCTCTTACGGGGGGCTCTTTGGAAGAACGAATCGCCTTTTGGGTGATAGGCCTCACACAACCGGGCTCTACCGAGGTAAGCATCTCGTGCCGGCACCGTGACCTCTACACACTTTTCGGCGTACAGCGGACGGCTTTCATAGCCGTGCTCAACCACATGAAAGAAAAAGGACTTATAGAATATGACAAAAATACCATCAACGTGCTCGACCGCCGCCTTGTATGCGAAATGATATTGCCGCGCACGCCAATGATAACCGATGACGACGAGGATGTAGTAATCCCAGAAAAGACCTCTGACTGAGGTTCCTTTCAGTAGAAATAAGAGTTTACGGACCCATTCCGGCGCAAGATGCGTCTGAAATGAGTCCGATTTTAATTTAATATTTTTTAATCACTTGTCTGGCACTCTTTTTGCCTATATGATTGTTGTAATATAATGGAGAGTCTGAAGAGATTCTCCTCAAAATACAGATAATCATTAATCCTAAATATAAAGTATTATGACAAAAGGCAATATAGGAGTTACCACGGAAAACATCTTTCCGGTAATCAAAAAGTTCCTTTACAGTGACCACGAGATATTTCTGCGCGAGCTTGTGTCAAACGCAGTCGACGCCACCCAGAAGCTAAAGACGCTCAGTGCTTTCGGTGATTTCAAGGAAGAACTCGGCAAACTCGAGGTGAGAGTCAAGGTCGACCCGGAGAAAGGCACACTTACAGTGTCAGACTCGGGTATAGGCATGACAGCGGCCGATATCGATAAATACATCAATCAGATAGCATTTTCAGGAGCCGAGGAATTCCTCGCCAAATACAAAGACACCGCCAACAATATCATAGGCCATTTCGGACTCGGATTCTATTCGGCATTCATGGTATCGAAGAAAGTAGAAATCGACTCGCTGTCATATCAGGAAGGCGCCGAGCCGGTAAAATGGACCTGTGACGGTTCGCCCGAATATGAAATGGGCAAAGGCGAGCGCACCACCCGCGGCACCGACATCACCCTTTATATCGACGACGATTCCAAGGAATTCCTCAGCCAGGACAGCATCGACGCCATGCTCAAGAAATACTGCCGCTTCATGCCAGTACCCGTAATCTCAGGCAAGGAGAAAGAATGGAAAAACGGCAAGTATGTCGACACTGACAAAGACCTTGTAATCAACAATCTCGAGCCTCAGTGGATGAAAAAGCCATCAGATCTCTCGAAACAGGATTACATCGACTTTTACCGCAACCTTTATCCCGGTCAGGACGATCCTTTGTTCTGGATTCACCTCAACGTCGACTACCCCTTCACCCTCACCGGCATACTTTATTTCCCGAAGATTCACAACAACTTCGAGGTCACCAAAAACCGCATTCAACTTTATTGTAATCAGGTGTTTGTCACCGATTCGGTGGAAGGCGTCGTGCCTGAGTTCATGATGCTCCTGCAGGGGGTAATCGACTCGCCCGACATACCCCTCAATGTCTCGAGAAGCTATCTGCAGGCAGATACGGCGGTTAAAAAAATCTCTGGTTACATCACCAGGAAAGTGGCCCAGAGACTTGAAGAGCTTTTCAAGACCGACCGTGCTGAATTCGAGAGCAAATGGGACGATATCAAGATATTCATCGAATACGGCATGCTGACGGACGAGAAATTCTGCGAGGCAGCCATGAAATTCATGCTTCTCAAAGACACAGAGGGCAAATATTTCACACTTGAGGAATATAAAAAGCTTATCGAAAGCGAACAGACCGACAAAAACGGCGAGACGGTCTATCTCTATGCCACCAATCCGGTTGAGCAGTACAACTACATCAAGGCAGCCAACGAGCACGGATACAATGTACTGCTCATGGACGGCCAGCTCGACTCACACTTCGTTGGCCTGCTTGAGAACAAACTCGAAAAGACCCGTTTCGTGCGCATCGACTCAGACGTGGTTGAAAACCTCATACCCAAGGATAACAAGAAGAGTGCCGACCTTAGCGAAGTTCAGAGGTCGATACTCACCACAGTGTTCTCATCACAACTCCCGAAACTCGACAAGGCCAATATGCTCGTAAGTTTCGAGGCTCTTGCTCCCGGCTCGATGCCCGTAGTGATTACTCAGAACGAGTATATGCGCCGAATGAAAGAAATGGCGGCGCTTCAGCCCGGCATGAATTTCTATGGCGAGATGCCCGACAGCTACAACCTGGTTGTAAACACCGAGCATCCGCTCGTAATCAATATCCGCGACCTCGCCACAGCCAAACTCGAAGGCGAAATCAAACCGCTGATGGACGAAGCAAAAGCCGACAACGACAAGATAAACGAACTGCGAAAATCGTCGGAAAACAAAGCTCCCGACTCTGAAACGGCCCAGCAGATTTCAGACCTTGAAAAGAAAGTGGCAGAAAGCCGCGATAAGCAGTCAAAGATTGTTTCGGAATATGCAAAGACTTTGCCTACCGTCAAGCAGCTTATCGACCTTGCCCTTCTCGGCAACGGCCTGCTCAAAGGCAAGACGCTCAGCGACTTCATACGACGAAGCGTTGACCTTATGACCGATGATAAATAACAACCTGACATAAAACACAGACATCACAAACCCGGGGCATGTTGTTTTGCTCCGGGTTTTTAAACGGGTTTTAAATTTCAATTAAATTTGGCGAATAGGCAAAAAATCATTAACTTTGCCGTCAGAAAACCGGGCCGGAATGGTGGAATGGTAGACACGAGGGACTTAAAATCCCTTGGCCTTTATCGGCTGTGTGGGTTCGAGTCCCACTTCCGGTACAAAAAGCCTCTGATAGTCAGACAACTACCGGAGGCTAATTTTTTAATAATTTTTTTAGGTTCCGATCAGCAGGTACGGAAAACGGGTTTGAACGAGAGAAGCGCGCCAATCGACTCCTTGAAGTCGCAGAGACCCATGTCGGCCTCGCCACCAGTCGAAGCCGGGCCTAAATCCACATAACGACGGCCTTCCCCTCGATATTGTTCAAAGACTTCAGACGCAAGACGATACATAGGGCACAGGGGATTGCTCTCACAAATATTGCCCCAGTATATCACTTCAGCCACACCACATGAATGCAGATAGTTGATAGACGCAGCCACCGGTTTAGTTTCCTGATATACCACAAAAACATCAATCGGTATCAGCTTCCCGGTGGCAATCATTTCTTCTTTTTTCATCGCCAGAGGATAACCTTTCTCATTACGGTTACGGGCTATCACGTCATAAGCCGCGTCGAAGAGCGAGGGATCATCTGACAGGAGCGCACGCTTAACCCTGAGCCCCGACGCCATCGCCTTGTTGAGCCGCGTTTTTGCGGCCGGGTCGAGATTGGCACGAAAATCGCGAGAAGTATCGAAATGATAATTGAAATCTTCCTTTAGAATCGTTGCTCCGGAAGCCCGAAATCCGCCCTTCTCGACAATCATCTGCTGGGGATTCCCATAATATATCCAGGGAGCGAGAGCGATATAGATGCGTGAGAATTTCTGCGAGAGAAGGTCGGCAAACTTTTTTACGGTTTCGAGCCTTAGCGACGTGCGGGGGCTTTCTATCATGGCAAAGGGCGCGGAAAAAGGGGCACGGAAACCACCTTCGGGGTCCATGCCGCCTATCAGTCCCATCCGTGGGGTGCCCTTCTCGTTGAGGAGCACGAGGCCGATGAGCGAGCGTGTCTTATGCTCGTTGAACTTTATGAATTTTTCCGATACAAATAAGTTTGAAGCCTGAGGGAAGATGCGGAAGTAGTCTTCTCCGCTTACTATTTCGAGTTTCATGCCGGTTATGCTTAATGGTGCCAGTTTATATTAAACTGTACGTAGTGTTATGTTACTGATGTCTGTTTCAGATGTCATACCTCGAACTCGCAGGGCCCCTCACGGACAATTACAGGTGAAGACGAGTCGGTGAGGTCGACAACTGTCGATGGTGTTAGGCCACCCTCTCCACCGTCAATGAGACACGATGCTTTTCCCTCATAGATAAACTCAAGCGACTCGGGTGCCGAGGCCTCTTCCGGCACATCCACCTCAACTGAACTGGTGAGAACCGGATTGCCCAAAGCCTCAGCCAAAGCCTGCGAGATGGGATTGGCGGGAATCCTCACTCCCACGCTCTTGCGACCCTTGAACACCTTGGGCAGAGAATGGGCCGAGGGAAGGATAAAAGTGTATGGCCCCGGGAGATATCTCTTGAGATAGCGGAAGGCTACATTGTCGACCTTAGCATATTCGGCAGCCTGTGACAGCGACGAACATACGACCGAGAGGAGCTGGCGCTCGGGGTTTATGCCCTTGAGACGGCAAAGGTCGGCTATAGCCTGCGAATTGAGCGCGTCGCAGCCCACGGCATAAAGAGTATCGGTGGGATAAATCACTAGCCCACCATCCTTCAATATCCTTACAGCCCGCTCGATAGACCTTGAATTGATATTCTCAGGATATATCTTGAGATATTCCATAATTTTGCAATTTAATTTACTGATTATAAACCAATAAGGTTATTACCTTCTGCACACATAAATATATCCGATCAGTCTGAAACATTGTGTTTTGCAAAGTTGATATTGCGGGCGTCGAGGTAAGTTTCGAGGGCCTCTTTCACCATGGGTATGAGAGCATCGATATCTGTCTCTGAATCATAAACATTTATGGTGAGAAGAAGGTTTTTGGTCTCCGGAGTGAGCTTGGTGCGCTCATTGTCGGAGGTAGGCGTGCCTATACCTCCGACGCCATCGCGGTAAACCGGCAGGGATTCGATATTTAGCTCTCCGCGGCCTATTGCGGCAAATGGTTCCTCATGCGCTCCGACGCCGAGAGTGATTGTGTCACCCTGAATTTTATCGGCATCGAACCCGCCAATGCTATGGCCGGTCTGCATCGATATTAGATTCACCACATCAATGGCTTTGAGTGTACGGTAAAGGTCAAGGCCTTTGACGGCACGACGGCAAAGCGCCTCGGCCGACGGGCGGTAACGGTTGGGCTCCTTGCCAAGCGTTTTATATGCCTGACGCGTAGCCGCTATCTCGGGGCGTTTGTTTATATCGGGCATCTCATGAGTTGCCCTAAAGGCCTCCATAAAACGGCAGAGCGCCTCCCAAAGGAGATCATCGGTCTCGCCGTTGTCTATCTCCGCCTCTACCTGAAGCACCCTGAAATGAGGTATTTTTGATTTAAACTCGTCTGTGTATTTTATGCCAGTTTTCATCTTTGATATTTAATTTCCAAGCATGTGATTGTCGATACGACTGTCATTCAGCCTTTTCGTAGTTAACCAATGGATTAAACTCAAATGCACCGAGCGAAGGTTTGTCGCCGCGTTTAAGGCCGTAGAAGTCCGTGTCCCACCCTGTCGAAGCCACTGCTCTGAGGTCAAGACCTTTGCCTATTGCGGGAGAATCCTTTTTAAGACGGTAGTCAAAGAGATATTCTTCTCTCACGGTGAAGTAAAGCGGATCTTCGCCCCATATGCAATTTTTGAAGTTATCGTCATCACTGCCTTTGCTTTTGAAGAGGCAGTTGGTAAAGAATATTTTCATACCCTTGAAACTGTCTCGCGAGAGCTCGGAGCCAAGGCCGTAGAAAATCACGTTCCGGCAGTCGACTTCGGCAGTAAGATTATCGTCGGCTTTGCTTTCCTCCGGCATGGGATAGATGCCGAGAGCCGGGCCTGATAGAACCGTAAAGAGATAATTGTTGGCGAAAGTGCAGTTGTAGAATTTTGCCTTACAGTCGCCATAAAGAGCCACCAGTCCGGCCGATGCTTCCGAGAATTGGCAGCCGGTTGCAGTGATGTCGGCGTTACGGCAGTCGAGAACCGTGCCGCCAGAGTTGGTGAGGATGGAATTGAGCATGTCGAGCGAAGGACGGCCCGAGGCATCTCCCTTGACTTCAACGCCTGTGGTTGAGTTTTTTATTAACGTGTATGACAGGCTGTTGTCTTCAGAGGTTGAAGCGAATGAAATGCCGCCCCACTGGCGAGACATGAGGTCGAAGCTGATGTCGGTCACCACGTTTCCGGTCTTGTCGCCGGAGATTATGACAGGCGACTCGCTCGTACCTTCCGAGCGAAAAGAGCCCTCGACGAGGATATGCGCCTTGTCGTGCATGAAAAGTCTTGCACCCGGTGCAAGAGTGAGCACGGCTCCCCGAGCGACCCTGAGAGTGTCGCTGATAAGATAAGGCTTACCCGTTCCTAACCTTGTGTCGCTGTCAATCACAGAGCCCGAAAGACGCTCGGCGTCGATACCCATGGCCTGTATGCGGAGTCTCTGGGTCACGCCGTTTGTCACGAAATTAAGCCATGCTCCGGTCTCCACGCTGCCGCTCTGATGATTTGCGGCGAGGCGGCCCTTGACGAGTACATATATGGAATCCTTGGCGCGGATCTCGATATTTCCGGCGAAATTTCCCGAAAATCCGTCTACATTGACATAAAAGTCGGCGCCCTCGGCATCCGATATATACACGTCGCTCAGTCTCAGGGCCTTATTGCCCCGATTATGAACCGTAAAGCGAAATGTTGGAGACATTTCCTCGGTGAAAAGTTCACCCATTTTGAGAGAATCCACAGAGAACACCGGCTGGTCGGAGGGCGAGGTCGACACTTCGTCGCTTATGCAGGAAGTGGCGCAAGTCATTCCGACGACCGATATAACAAAAAGGATAATAATATTTTTTCTCATTGCAATTTACTGATTATTAGATCTTACCACACATAAAGAAGAGAATGACGGAGATGCATGGCTTACGGTATAGTTCTTACTTATAACGGAATAACTTCCAAGTTATTATAATATTGATGCGGATTTAGAGTATTAAATACTCACAATGCCGACAATTTTTATTACTTTTGCAGTAATTACTGAAATCAGAAAGCAGAATGCTTCCCGAAAGACTAATTACAAACTAAAGACATATAAACGATGAAAAAAATCCTTCTGACTCTCGCTCTAGCTCTGACGATGAGCTTCTCGGGCTTTGCATACAAGCTCGACAGCCTCACAATCAATACCCCCAACCTGCCCGGTCCCGAGAAAATCACTGTAGTAACTCCCGACAATGCGTCGAAGGAGAATCCGGTGCCCACCGTGTATCTGCTGCACGGTTACGGCGGCGACCAGATGTCGTGGCTCAAGACTCAGCCCAAGCTCAAAGACCTCGCCGACAAATACGGCGTGATGCTCGTTGTGCCCGACGGACGCAACACTTGGTATGTGAACTCGCCAGAAATCAAAGGTCAGAATATGGAAACCTTCATGATAGACGAGCTCGTGCCCTATATCGACAAAAAATACCCCACAATCAAGGATAAGAACTTCCGCGCCATCACAGGGCTTAGCATGGGAGGCCACGGTGCGATGAAACTCGCCCTCCAGCACCCCGACATCTTTGGTACGGCCGGCAGCACAAGCGGCGGTGTAAACATTTATGAATTTCCCGAAAGCTGGCAGCTTCCCAAAATCCTCGGTCCGAGAGACGAAAACCCCGAACGCTGGAAGGAAAATGCGGTTTACTACATTGTTGACAAATCGGAGCCCAACTCAATCAACATCATCTTTGACTGCGGCGTCGACGATTTCTTCGCTCCTGTCAACAACGCCCTGCACCAGAAGCTTCTCGACAAGAAGTGGAACCACGATTATATCTCACGCCCCGGCAACCACTCGCAGTCTTACTGGCGCAACTCAATCCTCTACCAGATGCTCTACTTCAACGAGATTTTCACCAAAAATGCCGACGAGTCCGCCAAAGCCAAAGAGGCAAAATAAATTCATAAAGATTTAAATTCTGTAATAATCTTAAAAGCCGAACCTTTGCGGGTCCGGCTTTAATATTAAAAAAATTTGCAGGTATCGATTCTCATTTTATAAAGAGACATACGGAATTTGGCAGAACTCCAGACAGGGTCTTTCGAGGAGCAGCGAGGTTTCATATTCGGACTTTCCTATTTGACTTATTTGGGGGAGCTTTTTGAAGCTACTTTTGGGGATTTTTTTTACGGCTCTTTCATTTAAGATTGCCGGGGGAAATTCAAAAATGTTGTTATTTTTAG